>WLND01000232.1 GCA_009726075.1 Actinomycetota bacterium | reverse complement strand
GGGATCTTCCTCGACCTCGTCCTCATCGGATTCGACTGAGGGCTCGACATAGATCACCTCGGCTCCGGCGAGTTCGGCTTGCAGGCGATCGAAATCAGTCTGCGGACCGCCGTACTTCAACTCGCGGGCAACCTTGGTCTGCTTGGCTTTGGCCCGGCCGCGCCCCATGGCTCGACCTCCTTCGGGGCAACCCCCGGTCATGTGGACGGAACTCGAGCCAACTCAGGTGAGCCGCTCGACGACGAAGGTAACTCTACCTGTAACCCGGGCCATCGGGCATCAGCGCCGACCGATTTCGGCGTGGCTCGCCCGAAAAACCGTGGGCGCGGTCCTCAGGAGAGCAGTTCGCGGATGTCTGCGGCCGACAGTCCGGTGCCGCCGCTCGCCGCGCCCTCCATGACGCTGCTGAACAGTTGGGCCTTTGATGCCTTGAGCGCCATGACCTTCTCCTCGATGGTGTCCTTGGAGACAAGCCGGTAGACCATGACCTTCCGGGTCTGGCCGATGCGGTGCGCCCGGTCGACGGCCTGGGCCTCTGTCGCCGGGTTCCACCACGGGTCGAGCAGGATGCAGTAGTCGGCCTCGGTGAGGTTCAGGCCGAAACCGCCGGCCTTGAGGCTGATCAGGAACACCGAGGTGTTGCCGTCCTTGAAGTCAGCGATGGCCTTCGCCCGGTTGCGGGTCTTGCCGTCGAGGTAGCTGTAGGTGATGCCTGCGGCGTCGAGGCGGGTGCGTGCCTTGGCGAGGTAGCCGGTGAACTGGCTGAAAATGAGGGTGCGGTGGCCTTCGGCGACGATGTCGTCGAGGAGTTCGATCAGGGCGTCGAGCTTGGTCGACGGGATGCTCGCGTACGCGTCGTCATACAGGCTGGCGTCAAGGCTCAACTGCCGCAGCATCGTCAGGGACCGGAAGATCTCGAACCGGTTCTTCGTCATGTCGTCGATGAGACCGAGCACCTTCTGCCGCTCGCGCTGCAGGTGCGTGTCGTAGACCTTGCGGTGCTTGGGGTGGAGGTCGAGTTCGAGGACCTGCTCCTGCTTGGCCGGGAGGTCCTTGGCGACCTCGTCCTTCGTACGCCTGAGCATGAAGGGCCGGATTCGACGCCGGAGCTGGGCGAGCCGCTCGGCATCGAGCTCGCGCTCGATCGGCTTCTGGTAGTACTCGGCGAATCGGGTTGGGCTCGGAAACAGCCCCGGGGCCGTGATCGACAGCAGTGACCAGAGCTCCATGAGGTTGTTCTCCATGGGCGTGCCGGTGATGGCCAGCTTGAAGGGGGCCCGCAGCCGCCGCGCGCACTGGTGCGCAGCGGAACGGTGGTTCTTGACGAACTGCGCCTCGTCGAGCAGCAGGCCGGCCCACGGCATCTCGTCGATCTCGTCGAAGTCGAGCCGGAAGAGCGTGTACGAGGTGATGACGAGGTCGGCTCCTGCCGCCCGATCGGCGAGTGGCACCGCGCTCTTGGCGGTGGTCTCGGTGATCGCCACGACATTGAGATCGGGCGCGAACCGCCGGCACTCCGCTGCCCAGTTTGAGACGACACTGGTCGGGGCAACCACGAGGAAGGGGTCAGCGGCCCCCTCGCGCGATTGGGCGATGAGCGCGATGGCCTGCAGGGTCTTGCCGAGGCCCATATCGTCAGCGAGGATCCCGCCCAGCCGATGACCGTGGAGGAAGCTCAGCCAGTCGAACCCGGCCTGTTGATACGGGCGCAGTGTTGCATTGACGGACGCCGGCAGCGCATGACTGGGGATCGTCGAGGCATCGGTCAGGCCCGCGATGGCCTCGCGCCAGGCCGCCGTCTGGGCGCTGACGACCCCAAGCGCCTCGAGCTCGTCCCAGAGGTCCGCCTGGAACCGGCTCAGCCCGAGCGAATCGGACTGCGATTCCTGAAGGCCCTTGGCCTCCTCGATGAGCGACCGCAGCCGCCTGAGATCGGGGTTGTCGAGGCTGAAGTACGTGCCCGAGGGCAGCACCATGATGTCCTGGTCAAGGGCCAGCGCGCGGAAGAGCTCGTCGAACGGCACCGCCTCGGCATCGATCGTCACGGTCACCGAGAGGTCGAACCAGTCGCGGCTATCGGGCCGCTCGGAGGCGGACAGGCTGATGAGGGGGGCGGCCTCGGCCGCTCGGTAGTCGGGCAGCTCACCGGTCAGCCGTATGCGGACGCGCTCGAGCTCGCGGATCAGGGGCAGTGCCGAACTGACGAAGTCAACGGTGTCGGATCCGATGAGGACGGAGCCGGCGCCGAGACGCCTGCCACCCTGATGCACATGCCACAGGTGCTCAAAGGGATCGACTATGGGCGCCAGGCTCGCGATGATCTCGGCCTCCTGAGCCGGGTCGCGAAAGCGGGTGTCATGCAGGCCGGGCCACAGCGAGCGACGCTCGGTCTCGCCCGGCGGTGAGTCTTCAACCGGCGGTGGGGAGTCGGTCGACCGGTACTCCCACTCCCATTCGAGGTCGGCAATGGCTCCTGGACGATGCAGGAGGCTGAGCACCAAGTGCGGCTGCGGATGTTGGGGGAATTCAAACGAGCCGTCGCTGCTGATCAGGGCGACATTGCGCGAGAGCATCGGGTAGTAGTCGCTGACGAACAGGGGCTCGTCCGCTGGGGGGACGACAACCGTGCGCTCCGACATGGCGAGATTCCGGATATCGGCATTGACCTCCTTGGCCAGGGGCGCGAGCGACAGGGTCACCCCGGCCGGTCCAAGGGAGCCCGCGGGAGGCGTGAGGGCGACCGCAATCGTGTCGGGGTCGGCGGCGAGCGGGTCCCAGGTGAACACCCCGTGGGCTGGATCGCCGATGAAGCCGAACATGCCGGCGCGCATTCGCCGGCCGTCGAGGCCGAGCGCGGGTGCGACGACGAGGCCGTCAGGGGATCGGCTGAGGTCGAGGTCAACTGTTGCACCCTTGCTCGATACGAGCACCGACTGCTGAACCGGACTGTCGTAGACCAGGGCCAGGCCGGTCGAGTTGGCCTCGCCGAGCAACTGCCACAGGGCTCGGCTCGGGAATGCGTCGAGGTGCAGCCACTGGGTGTCGTAGCGCATGTAGTGCGAGTTGGCCGTGTGCAGGGCGAACAGCGACGTCAGTACGCGCATTTGAGCGGGATCGAAATTCCCGCGAGCGTACGTGAGGCTGGGCCAGCTCAACTGACCGCGAATCCACTTGCCCTGCTTGCCCATCGACATCGGCCGGATCCCGAGGCGCTGGGTCTGGACGGGCACCGGAGCCGAGTACTTCGTCGGCCGCACCGGATCGAGCAGGCTGAACTGGAGTGCGAGTGGGGTTATCGCTGCTCGGCCCGCACCGGCATCGCGTGCCAGGGGGGCCAGCGAGGTTCGCCACTGCGCCTCTGCAGCGCGGCTTGACCGCGGCGTTGTGTCAGCGTCGACCAGCGAAGCGTTGCTCACCAGTATCAGCGCCGCGACGTGCTTGCAGTCGCTCATCATGGGGCACGTGCACGTGCTTGCGATCCGAGCGACGTGTCCGTGGGCATCGATCCCGAATGACACCGCGACGGTGTACGGGGCGGGGCGATTGCCGTGCACGGTGCCGAACAACTGGGTGCCGGAGCCAAACCAGCCGAACTCCTCGACATAGCCGCCCTCGGCGTATTCGACCCCGCGGGCGAACGACTGCGCGCCGACGAGGGCGGCGATCGCTTTCGGGCTCAGAAAGTGGGACACGGCGGGCGCGCGGCGTTGATTCGGTCCTCGGCCTCTGCTTCTGCCGCTTGCAGGGGCGTGATGCGGTCCGCGGACGCCCGGCGCAGCACGCGCTCGGTGGTGGCGTAGACAGTGTCGACCCGCGCCCGAGCCCGGTCGAGGTCGCAGCCGACCAACTCCTCGGCTACCTGGATGACCCCGCCGCAGTTGACCATGAAGTCGGGGGCGAAGAGCACGTCGCGTGCAGCGAGTTCGTCGGCGACAACGGGATCGGCGAGCTGGTTGTTCGCGCCTCCGCAGACGATGCTGGCGGTGATCCGTGCGGCGAGACTGCTCGTGACCAGGCCCCCGGTCGCATTGGGCGACAGGATGTCGATGCCGCTGGCGAGGAGCTCGTCGATCGATTCGGCGACTTCGACGCTCGGATGAGCGTCCATGACTGCGGAAAGCGCTGCCCTCGAGGGCTCGACCACGGTGACGCGAGCACCCTCCTCGATGAGGTGGGCGATGAGGCGTCCACCAACCTTGCCCGCGCCGACCACCCCCACGTGCCGTCCGGT
>WLND01000231.1 GCA_009726075.1 Actinomycetota bacterium | reverse complement strand
GCGGCTCGACGAGCACGATCGACTCAGAACTGCCCGGCAGGCCCAGCCGACCCTCCGCTGCGAGTGCCATGGCCCGCTTATGACGGGCGAGCTTGGAACCGACCTGCGCCGCCAGCTCGTCGACAACACCGAAGCCGATGTTGTGACGAGTGGCGGCGTACTGCGGGCCCGGGTTTCCGAGTCCGACGACAAGCCAGGTCATGCGTCCTTCGCTGCGATGAAGAGCAGGTGAATCGGTCAGGCGTTCTCTGCGGCGGGTGCCGCGGCTGCCTCGGCCGCCTGCGTATTGGCCTCGGAGTACTCCTCGGCCTTCTCGCGAACATCGGACAGCGCGTGGCCGGCCGCGTCGGATGCACTCTCGCCGTGGGCGATTGCGTCCTCCATTGCGGCAACTGCGGTGGCCGGATCCATGCCTGCCTCGATTGCGGCCGCCTCGGTCGCCTTGATTGCGCTCGCGATATCGCCGCGCTCAGTGGCCTCGGCCTTGGTGATGACGATGAGGTCGACATGCTCGAGCACGCGGCGCACCGGATCGCGCTGCACGTCGCGCGGCTTGGCGAGGATCGTGGTTCCCTCGAAGTCGATCGAGAACACGACGCGGCTGGTGCGAAGGGCAAGGCCGAGCTCATGGGCGGGCAGGGTCACGTGGACCAGTTCTGCACCGCTGCCGTAGATAACGGCGGGAACCTGGCCTGCGCGGCGGAGCTTGCGAGCGGCGCCCTTGCCGAATTCGGAACGGGGACCGGCGGTGATGGCAATTGCAGACACGAACATTCTCCTCGTACGTCGGGCAACCTCGGCGAAGCGCGTCGGGCGCCGACCACGTCGATCACGGTGTGCCGTTGTGCACTAGTCAGATTGCTCTAGTCGGGCACACCCTCGCCGAGGAGTTAACGCGCAGTCTACCCGCTGTTCGTCAGTGCGAGGACGAGGCCCCGACCGGCGCATCCTCGAACATGCTCGTGACCGAGCCATCGGTGAAGACCTCGTGGATCGCCGTGGCCAGGATTGGCGCGATCGACAGCACGGTGAGCTTCGGGAAGCGCTTCTCCTCGGGAATCGGCAGCGTGTTCGTCACGACAACCTCTGAGATGCGGGAGTTCTGGAGGCGCTCGCGGGCCGGATCGCTCAGGATGCCGTGGGTCGATACGACGATGACGTCGGCCGCGCCGTTGTCGAAGAGCGTCTCTGCGGCCTTCGCGATCGTGCCGCCCGTGTCGATCATGTCGTCGACGACCACGCACACGCGGTCGCGCACGTCACCGACGACCTCGAGGACCTTGACCTGATTGGGGATGTCAGGGTCGCGTCGCTTGTGGATGATCGCCAGCGGTGCCCCGAGCACGTCGGTCCAGCGCTCGGCCACCCGCACGCGTCCGGCGTCCGGCGACACCACCGTGATGCGGTGATCCTCGACCTTGCCCGCGATGTACGACGCGAGGAGCGGGAGCGAGAACAGGTGATCGACGGGGCCGTCGAAAAAGCCCTGAATCTGCGAGGTGTGGAGATCGACCGACATGAGGCGGTCGGCACCAGCGGTCTTGAAGAGATCGGCCATGAGCCGTGCCGAGATTGGCTCGCGACCGCGGTGCTTCTTGTCCTGGCGCGCATAGCCGTAGAAGGGCGCGATCACCGTGATGCGCTTTGCGGAGGCCCGCTTGAGCGCATCGACCATGATGAGTTGCTCCATGATCCACTTGTTGATCGGAGTCGTGTGACTCTGCAGAACGAAGGCATCGCACCCGCGGACCGACTCCTGGAACCGGACGAAGATCTCGCCGTTCGCGAAGTCGTAGGCCAGGGTCGGGGCGAGCGGGATGCCCAGGCGCTCAGCGACCTCGTTCGCCAACTCGGGATGCGACCGACCGGCGAGGAGCACCAATCGCTTCTGGGTTGGTACGACGAGCTCTGTCACAAGTCCTCCTGGGCCTGTTCAACTGCCTGTGCTGCTGCTGCCGCCTGGGCTGATGCCGTGCCCGCGCGCCTGCGCAGAACCCAGTCAGCGATGTTGCGCTGCCTCGCGCGTCCGACGGCCATGGATCCGGGGGGCACGTCGTCGGTGATGACCGACCCGGCCGCGGTGTAGGCGCCGTCGCCGACGGTCACGGGCCCGATGAGCATCGAGTCGCTGCCGATGCGCACGTGGTCGCCGACGACCGTGCGGTGCTTCTCGACGCCGTCGTAGTTCACGAAGACCGTGGCCGCCCCGATATTCGAGCCGGTGCCGATCTCGGCATCGCCCACGTACGACAGGTGCGGCACCTTCGAGCCGTCACCGATCGTCGAGTTCTTGATCTCCACGTAGGCGCCGGCCTTCGACCCTTCGCCGAGGACTGTGCCCGGTCTCAGATAGGTGAACGGACCGACTGAGGCGCGGGCTCCGATGACCGCAAGCTCGGCCCAGGTGTGGATGACGGACGCATCCACGCCAACCTCGCACGAGGTGAGGGTCGTGCCGGGCCCGATGCGTGCACCCGTGGCGACCGAGGTCGGCCCGCGCAGCGTTGTGTTCGGCAGCAGTGTCGCGTCGGGCTCGATCTCGACATCGACGTCGAGCCAAGTCGTGGCGCTATCGAGGATCGCGACGCCCTCACGCATCCAGCGGGCATTGATGCGATCGCGCATGATCGCCGCGGCCTGGGCCAGCTGCAGCCGGTCGTTGACACCGAGGATCTCGGCATCGTCCGAGCACATGGAGGCGGCGACCGACTGCTCGTCGGCACGCAGCAGCCCGACCACGTCGGTGAGGTACTCCTCGGCCTGGGCGTTATCAGCGGTCAGGCGGCCGAGCATCGTGCGAAGCTGGTCCGCGGAGAAGGCGTACATCCCCGAGTTGATCTCGGTGACGGTGCGCTCGACCTCCGAGGCGTCCTTGTGCTCGACGATGCGGGCGACCGACCCGGATGGGTCTCGGATAACGCGCCCGTAGCCGGTCGGGTCGGCGAGATCGGCCGTAAGGACGGTCGCGACCGAGCCTGCCTCGACGTGAGCCCGCATCAGCCCCACGAGCGTTGCCCCGGTGAGCAATGGGGTGTCGCCGGTGAGCACGACGATGGGGCCGGCGGAGAGGTCAATATCGCGCCCGGTGAGCTCGTCGAGGGCTACGCGAACCGCGTGACCGGTGCCGCGCTGCTCCTCCTGGACGACCGTGATGACCCACGGGGCAATTTCGTTGACGTGCTCGGTGACGAGCTCGCGCCCGTGACCGACGACGACCACCATGTGGAGCGGCTCGAGGGTCGAGGCTGCCTCGATGACATGGCCCACGAGGGAGCGACCGGCGACCGGGTGCAGCACCTTGGGAGTTGCGGATCGCATGCGCTTGCCCTCGCCCGCGGCGAGAATCACGACAACAGATGGACGGTTCACGGACACTGGCCACCTTTTCGGGCCGTGGGCGGATGGGCGGGCCTGCTAGACGCCTGAACTCTACCGCTGGCCCGCCATGCGACCGCATCTGCTCCTGCCCGCAGGGAGCGCCCCCGCGGGCCTTCGACTGGATCCACTGCCGGCAGGACGATCACGCAGCGACAGCGGCGGCCTTCGCCCGCTTTCGCGCAATCCTTTCGGGGCTGGGCCACTTCACGTTCGTGACGAGACCGACTCGTTCCATCAATCGAATCACCATGGCCGATGTGTCCAACTGCCAGCGCAGCACGCCGTGGCGGGCACTCGTCGGGTCAGCATGGTGGTAGTTGTGCCAGGCCTCGCCGCCAGAGATTGGGGCCAGCCAGGCCACGTTGGCGCTGTGATCACGGGTCGCGAAGGGCCGTTTGCCCCACACGTGGCAGACCGAGTTGATCGACCACGTCATGTGGTGGACGAGCGCGACCCGAACGAGGGTGACCCAGAAGAATGCCTGCAACGCGCCTGCCCAGCCATCGACGGCATAGCCGATCGCGGTCGGCACGACCATGCTGATGATCGCGATGACGGGCCACAGGCGCGAGATGCGATCGATGGCCCGGTCGGCGATGAGGTCGGGCGCGTAGCGCTTGGTGTCTGTGCCCGAGTAGGTGAAGAGCCACCCGACATGCGCGTGGACGAATCCGCGCGTGAGCCCCAGAGTCCCGGGCCCGTACTCCCAGGGTGAGTGCGGATCGCCCTCGACATCCGAGTACTGATGATGCTTGCGATGGTCGGCCACCCAATCGACGACGCGGCCCTCGACGGCGAGGCTCCCGGCCAGCGCCAGGAAGGCTCGCATCCGGGGCCCTGCGCTGAATGCGTCG
>WLND01000230.1 GCA_009726075.1 Actinomycetota bacterium | reverse complement strand
ATGGGGGCCTGACCGCCGATCTCGGTGGCTCGTAGGCTCGCGGGCGTGGAATTGACTGAGTACGCAGACGCCTACGCCGCGGCCACCGAGCTCTTCGATCGACTGGCCTCGGATGTCCCCGACGCATTGCTCGACCAGCACGAGCCGGACGGGTGGTCGGCCAGGCAGGTGATCCACCACGTCGCAGACAGCGAGGCGCAGTCCTACGCCCGACTGCGTCGCCTATTGGCCGAGCCGAGCGGCTCGGTGATCCAGGGCTACGACGAGGCGGCGTGGGCCACATGCCCGACCTTGGGCTACGAAACGCTGCCGGTCGAGAACTCGCTCACGGTGTTTCGGGCGGTACGGGCTTCGTCGCTCGACATCATTCGCCGCCTCACCGCCGGTGATCTCGATCGCGTCGGGCAGCACACCGAGTCGGGGGCCTACTCGGTGCGCACGTGGCTCGATACCTATGTCGGGCATCCCGCCGAGCACGCCTCGCAACTTCAGCGGGCCACGGAAGGCCCTGCCTAGCAGTGCAGCGGGTTTTCCGAACCCTAGGCTGAGCCCACTATGAGCCTGTCCAACCTGCTGCCCAGCGATGCCCGCGTCTACAAGGGGCCGGAATTCGCCCGCTGGGCGGCGATGGCCTACCTCGTCATCATCACTGTTCGGAGCCTGATCCACCTGGTCGCCCCTGACGGCGGGGCCGAGAGCATTGCCACGGTCGACACCTCGGTGGCGGGCGGCAGCAACATCATCGCGATATTCGGGCAGTGGGGCGCCATCCAGCTGCTCCTCGCCGCAGTGCTCTGGGTGCTCATCCTTCGCTATCGCGGGCTCACTCCGCTCGTCCTGCTCGTGTTCCTCGTCGAGCCGCTGCTTCGGGGCGCCGCGGGATTCTCCAAGCCCGTCGAGGCCATGGGCACGCCGCCGGGAGCAGCGCTCAACTGGGTTGTCGTCCCGGTGATGGCCGTGCTCCTCATCCTCGCCCTTCGAGATGGGGGCAAGGCGGAGGCCTGAGCGAGTTTCCATCCCTGCCCGCGACCGTGCTGGCGCGTTCGGCTCGTTGGAACGTTCCGGTGGATCGAGCAGGAGCGGGACGACCCCGGGCATTCGGACGACGCCTCCGTCACCGGCGAGCAGCAAGGCCAGGGCCTGTTCATTGATCATCGGAATCCGGGCAAGCAGGGGATTGGTACCTTGATCCCTCCCATCGATCAAGGAGCAACGCGTGTCAGAAGTTGTTGAATTCACCCTGAACGTCAAGCCAGGCCACTACGCGGCTGTACTCGAGCTGTACTCAGACTTCGCTCACACCTACATGGACCTCAACCCCGCACTGCTGAGCATGATCGTTGTCGGCGACGAGGGCACGGGCGTCGTTCGCGGCATCGGCATCTACGGCGACCACGACACGGCCGCCGCGGTCAACAGCGATGTCTTCTTCGGCGCCTTCATGGATGCGATCGAGCCCCTCATCGAGGGTGCCCCGAACCGCGTCCTGCTTGATCTCGTGCACGCCTGGAGCAAGTAGCAGTTCAGCGGCGGCGGGGCGCCCCCCTTTCGAGGGGCGTTCCCGCCGCTGTTCGCCTTCGGGTTCAGTCGTGCTCGATCAGGCGCCGTTCAGCGTGACGGTCGTCCAAAGTCCGATCGAGCCCGCACCCGACTGCTCGACCAGGCGGATGGTCGCTGGCCCGGACGTCTCGGGATTGGCGAGGAGCCCGTTGGCGAGAGCGATTCGCACGGGTCCCTGGAGCCCATACCCGGGGGAGTTGAGGACGAGGCTGAGCATTGCCCCGTCGCTGCCCTGGGTCCACGAGCACTGGCTCGTGGTGGCCGAAGCCGGCTTGGCGAGCACCCTGACCCCAGCAGGGCAGGGCCTGCTGCCCGTGCTCGTGAAGGTCTTCAGCGCGGTCCAGCCCGGGAACAGCACATTGACGTTCGTGCCGACCCAGCCCGATCCGCTGTCGTAGGTGACGACGGCGCCGGTCGTCGCTCCGGGAACGTCGGACGTCAGCGTTGCACCGAGGTTGACCGGCACGCCGACGTTGACCCACCAGTCCATCGTCACCCAGCCGGCCGAGGACTGCTCAGCCAGGCGCGCCATGTACTGAGCAGGTGCCTCCGGGCTTCGGAGCGCAGACGCGCCGAACGCGATGGTGACGGTGCCGGCCAGGCCCGCGTTGGGCGAGTTGATGGTGGCCGCGAGGACGGCGCTCCCGTTCTCCTGGGTCCAACTGCACTGGGTGACGGTGGCCGTCGTGGGGGTTGCCGTCACGGTGATGGATGCCGGGCACGGGGCTGAACCGGTGCTGGAGAACGTGTTCTGGGCGCTGAATCCCGGCAGGGTGAGAACGACGTTGGTGCCCGCCCAGCCCGAGGCGCTCGTGTACGTGGCGGTGGCCGGGGTCACGATGCCGGCGGCCGGCGATGCCAGCGTGAGCGCGAAGTCGGACGGCACATCGATCGGGGTCCAGTCGGACAGGGTCACCCAGCCGGCATCAGACTGCTCCGAGAGCCGGACGGCGTACGACGCGGATGCGACGGGATTCTTGAGCATGCCCTGCGAGAGGCTGATCGAGACGGGCCCGTTGAGGCCGCTCGTCGACGTGACGACGACCGAGAACATCGCGCTGCCGCTCGACTGGGTCCAGGTGCATTCGCTGAAGCTGGCCCTGCCGCCGCCGGCCGGCTTTGCTGTCACCACGATTGTGGCGGGGCAGGGGGCGGAGCCGGTGTTGGCGATCGGGTTGAGTGCCGTCCAGTCCGGCAGGGTGACGACGACGTTGGTATTGCGCCACCCCGACACGCTGGTGTAGGTGATGTTCGCGCCGTTGGTCACGCCGGCATGCGGCGAGAGCAGCGAGACCGACAGATCGCTCGGGGCTCCGTCCGCCGGAGTGGCGCTCGCTGGGCTCGATGCGAACGTGAGTGCGGCGCAGGCGACGGCTGCGGAGGCGAGTACTGCTCGGGCGCGACGATAATTCGAGGGCATGACGGAGAGCATGCCCTACGGATCGCAGCGGGGACAAGGCCACGAGCCACGGTGCCCGCCGCGGGCGTATGGCCGATCGCCATGATTCACTGTGCACCGATTCGGTTTTCTGACTCTCGTCCCATCCGTCACCCTCGAAAGGCCCCTGCCGGTGCGCATCCTTCGCCTCGCTGCGAGCCTCATCGCAGCAACTGCCCTGGCCACGGCCCCTGCGGTGTCCGCGGCAGGCGTGGCACCCGAGGCGGTCTCCAGCCGTCACTCGTACGACCTTGGTATTGCGCCGAGACTTCAGTGGAATGCGAACTACGGCTACTGCGGTGAGGTCAGCTTCATCAGCGCAGGCATGTACTACGGCCAGTACACCTCGCAGTGGACGGCGCGCAGCCTTGCTTCGCCGGGCACGCCCCAGACGGAGGAGGAGAGCCAGCTTCTCATTGGCGTGAACGATGTCGAGGCAGCCGAGCGGATGCGACTGCAGGCGGTGCCGTTCGACAGCGAATCCCAGCAGTCCACTCGTTCCTATCTCACGTGGGTCAAGTCAATGGCGCTTCGCGGGTACCCGGTGATCATCGGGGTATTCGTGAATATGTCGGAGTTCGAGGACGGCTCAGTCGGAAGCTCGGAGTACGACCACATCGTGCCGGTGACCGGGATCCGATCGCGGTCACCCTTGTCGGTCGCCGATCGCAGGTATCGACCAACGGATGTGATTGCCTTCAGCGATAACGGAGTCGACGGCAGCGCTGCTCCGTCCGACGCCATGTTTCGCTACCGATTCGACGCCTTCCAGCGGAGCAGGGGGCAGGCGAACGACCCGCAGGCGCCGGCCTATTCGCTCCTCAACCGTCCGATGGACTACGCCACGGCAGTGACCGGAGTGCGAGACCTCGATGGCGTGACGATTCCGGTTCGGCTGACCTCGAGTGCTGACGGAGAGGGAGCGCAGGACGGCGACCGGCTCGAGGCGCCGCCTGCACCCAGGGCGATCGACCTCACCGCCACGGTCACCATCCCCGACCCGAGCCTCGGCTACAACGTCTACCTCTACGACGATTTCGCCAAGGTGCCCGTCAGCAACTTCAATGCGTCGTCGGCGAATGCCCTTCAGGCATGGACGATTGCGCCGGGAACCGCAACCACGTGGTCCAGGACCATCAGCACCATGTCAGACCAAACACGCGTGTTCCGGGCCGTCCCGACGTCCGCCCCATAGGGCGTCCGCCGGCGGCCCCGGCTACTTGACGAGGGTGATGACCGCT
>WLND01000023.1 GCA_009726075.1 Actinomycetota bacterium | reverse complement strand
TGAGCGTGAGTTCGACTCGCCCGAGTCGAACATGGTCATCGCCGTAATGGGCACCGAACCGGCGGATGCCGCAGCCCCTGCGGCCGCCGGCCAGACTCTGACCGCCGCGATTGATGCCGTCCCCGGGGTGCTGCGCGCGGTCTCGTACTGGCAGACCCAGAGCCCCGACCTGCGCAGCGCCGATGGCACCGGCGGTCTCATCCTCGTCACCTTCGACCCCGCGAGTGCGCTGTCGGCCCGCACGATCACCGATTCGGTCGACCAAGTGATCGCTGAGCAGGATCTCGGCTCGACGACCGTCTACGTCGGGGGAGGGGCGTCGATAGCCAAGGCAATCAACAACCAGATCAGCAGCGATCTCGCGAAGGCCGAGTCGATCGCCATCCCGGTCACCTTCATCCTGCTGCTCGTGGTGTTCGGCGGGCTCATCGCAGCCGGCATGCCATTGCTCGTCGGCCTGGGCTCGATCGTCGGAAGTCTGTTCGTCCTCTTTCTCCTTACCTTCGCGACCGACATCTCTGTGTTCTCGATCAACGTCGTCACCGGCCTCGGCCTCGGCCTCGGCATCGATTACTCGCTTCTCGTGGTGAGCCGATTCAGGGAGGAACTGGCTGCGTCGGACGGTGGCAGCCGATCGAGTATCGAGCAGGCGGTGAGCCGGACGGTCGCAACGGCCGGGCGCACCGTCGTATTCTCGGGCCTCACCGTGGCGGTGACCCTGGCCGCGATGCTGTTCTTTCCCCAGTACTTCCTGCGCTCGTTCGCCTTTGCCGGGATCTCCGTGGTGGTGTTCGCGGTCCTTGGGGCAATCGTGACCCTGCCCGCCGCCCTCGGCATGCTCGGGCCGCGCGTGAATGCCCTGCGCATTCGCCGCGGGGTCGGCCGGGGCCACGAGGGCACCCGTTGGGCGACCCTTGCCCGGGCGATCATGCGCCGCCCGTGGCCCGTCGCTCTCGGGAGCATTGCGGTCCTGCTCGTGCTCGCGTGGCCGGCCCTGAGCGTGCAGTTCGGCCAGGTCGACGAGCGGGCCCTGCCGAGCACCGATCCGTCCGTCGTGGCAACCGGAGTGCTGGGCACGGAGTTCCCCGGCCTTGGCGGTGTGCCGATCGACATCGTCGTACCGGTGCCCGTCGATGCCACCGAGCTCGGCGACTACGCGGCAGCGGTGTCGCAGGCGCAGGGCATCACGCGGGTCGTTTCATCTGCCGGCGTCTATGCCGCCGGAGTGCGCGCGGCCGACGGGCCGGCGGCAGTGGACACGGCGAGCCCCGACTTCGAGCGACTGATCGCCTACTCCAGCGAACGACCGAGGAGCCCCGAGGGGGAGTCGGTCGTCTCAGCCCTCCGCGCGTTGCCAGCTCCGAGCGGAGCCCTGGTCGGCGGCCTTGCCGCGGAGTACACCGACTCTCAGGCGGGCATCGCCCGCATGCTGCCCTGGGCGCTCGGCTGGGTGATCATCACCGTCCTCATCCTGCTGTTCCTGTTCACCGGCAGCATCCTGCTGCCGGTTAAGGCCGTGGTGCTCAACATCCTGAGCCTCTCGGCCGCGATCGGCGTCCTCGTCTGGGTGTTCCAGGACGGGCACATGACCTGGCTCGTCGGCGACTTCATCAATACCGGGACGATCGACACCTCGACGACGATCGTCACGGCCATCGTCGCGTTCGGCCTGTCCATGGACTACGAGGTCTTCCTGCTGTCTCGCATCAAGGAGGAGTACGACCGCACGGGCGACAACACCGCATCGGTGGCCTTCGGCCTCCAGCGCTCGGCCGGCATCATCACGGCCGCTGCACTGCTGCTGGCCGTGGTCTTCGCCACGTTCCTCACCTGCTCGGTGACGAATATCAAGATCATCGGCCTCGGCGTGACCGTCGCGATCCTGCTCGATGCGACCATCGTGCGCGTGCTTCTCGTGCCGGCATTCATGCGCATCGCTGGCCGGGCGAACTGGTGGGCGCCAGCGCCCCTGCGCGAGATCCATGCACGCTTCGGGCTCTCAGAGCACTGACGCCACGTCCCGGTCGCCTCACCAGCGATGGGAGCGAGTCGAGATGGCGAGACTGCGGCCCCACTCCCGCGCCTTGCTGATCTCGCCCTCGATGACCGGGCCTTCGGTGCCGGCGACCCAGAAGGTGTGGGGTTCCGAGGCCTCGGCATATCCCTTGTGACGCAGACGCTTTGCCATACCGTGCGCGGCTGATCCCGGCACTCGAGGGGATGACACGCGGGTGTCGAAGGCAGCGCAGAGCAGGTGCGCGTGGGCGGCCGGCAGCTGGTCGAGCCACTCCCGCACGCCGATGCCCTCTGACACGACCCCTGCGGGCACGTCGTCGTGATTTCGCATCTGATCGCGGGCCGACTGCCGCGTGGTCGGCCGGCTCATGCCGAATGCGTGGGTCGGACCCCCGACGACGAGCAGGTCGACGTCCGGACCGACCGCGGGCAGTGTGCCCACCTCGGCGACATCGACCATGGCACCATCCGTCGCCTCGGCGATCCCCGCTGCGACCGCATTGGCCACCTCGAGGGTATTGCCGAACATCGACTCAAAGACCAGGAGCGCGTGCATCGTCCGTCACCTCCATCTCAGGTTTCTTGGCGGCCTGGGGCTGCGCAGGCGGGCGCACCGGGTCCAGGCTCACCACCGCATTTCGGCCGTTGCGCTTGGCCGCATACATCGCGAGGTCGGCATTGTTCAGGGTCTCGGCCGGACCCTGACCGGGGCCAGCCAGAGACACCCCGATGCTCATCGTCGGAGTCACGGTGCCGGCCCCGAGGACGACCGGAGCGCCGACCGATGCGCGTATTTGCTCGGCCACGCGCAGGGCGTCCTCGATGCCATCGACCCCATCGAGGACGACGGCCAGCTCATCGCCTCCGACTCGTGCCACCAGGTCTCCGGCACGGACGGCAGCCGCCATCCGCTGCGCAATCACCACGAGGAGCTCATCGCCGGCGGCATGCCCGAATCGGTCATTGACTGACTTGAAGTCGTCGATATCGCAGAATGCGATTGCCACGAATGCCCCCGAGCGCTGAGTTCTCGACGACACTGACTTCACGGTGCGAATGAGCTCTGAGCGGTTCGCCAGGCCGGTGAGGGAGTCGTGGCGGGCGCGGTGGTCTGCGGCGTCGGCCATCACCTTGCGTGCGGTGATGTCGACGATCGAGGTCACGGTGCCGAGCAGTTCGGTCGTCTCCGGGATGTGGAGTGGCCGGCTGTTGATGAGGCTCCAGCGCACCGGCTCGCCACCTGCGGCGAATCCGAGCACCGCCCCGGAGACGGGCTCGCCGGTGCGCAGGACCTCGTGCGCGGGCCACACATGATGCCGGATCTGCTCGCCGGCCTCAGATACGACATCCGCACCCGACACTCCGGAGAGGGGAAGACCGACGACGTCCTCGGCGGCGACGCCGATCATCGAGGCGGCCGCTGCATTGATGGTCAGGACGCAGCCCTCGCCGTCGGTGATGACCACGCCCTCGCCGAGGGCATCGACCGCGGCGCGGTGAAGGTCGAGGGACGGCTCGACGACGTCACGCGGTGGGACGTGATCGGTGATGTCCAGGCAGGCGCCCGACAAGCCGGCGAACCTGCCCTCGTGATCGTGCCGGGGCACGCCGGTCAGGGCGAGCAGACGGTATTCGCCGTCTGCCCGGCACATCCGGGCATCGCATTCGAAGACCCTGGACCCGTCCAATGAACGCTCGAACTCGAGTGCGAGACGATCGGCATCGTGGGGATGGACGCCCTGGATCCAGCCGTCACCGAGTTCTTCGTCGCTCGTGCGGCCGCGCCAGCTCAGCCAGGTCGCGTTGAAGTCGATGAAAGCCCCGGAGGCGTCCGTCATCCACAGGAGCGCGGGCACAGCATTGGCGTCCAGGGCGAACTCGTCGAGGGGCGGTGAAACCGCGCCCGGATCGCGTTCCGTCGACGTCATTGCACCCCCAAATCGACACGGTGAGGCGGCTGCCTCGATGGGGGGTACGAAGCCGGGTTCACGCGAGCAGGTGTCGCGGGAACATCGGACTCAACACTATTCATGACGCACCGCGCGCGATGCACGCCCAGCGAAGAATCGTGCTGCCACGGTCGCGTTGCGCTGGCGAAACGAGAGGATTCCGTGAACCTCGGCACTGCCGGTCCGGAGATGAACAGGCTTTCGCCGTGGCCGGATGACAGCATTGAGCCATGACACAGCCCGCGACTGGAGCTCTCCCGCAGCGCCGCCTCGTCGACCCCGCCGCGACTAGAAGCGTGTATCCGCTACTCGGCAGCCTCGTCGTCCCTCGTCCGATCGCCTGGGTTTCGTCGCGAAGCCAATCCGGCATCGACAACCTCGCGCCCCACTCCTTTTTTACCGTCGTGAGCACCTCGCCCCCCATCGTCATGTTCAGCTCGATGGGGGAGAAGGACACCGTCCGCAATATTCGGGCGACCGGCGACTTCGTCGTCTGCGGCACGCCAGCGAGCAGCCTTGAGGCCGTCAACCTCACCAGCGTCGAATTCGGCCCGGACGTCAGTGAGTTCGATGCCATCGGACTCACCCGAGAGCCGAGTGCGACGGTGGCCTCCGCTCGAGTCGCCGAGTCGCCGTATGCCCTCGAGTGCCGCCTGGTCGAGATTCACCCGATGGGCAACGGGCTCGTCGTGTACGGCGAGGTGACCTGCATCGCCGTCGATGAGGCCGTGCTCGTCGACGGGCGCGTCTCGATCGACCTGCTGGATCCCATCGCGCGGCTCGGCGGCAGCGACTGGTCTCGAATCGGCGAGGTCACCACCCGGCGTCGGCTGACCGTCGAGGAGTTCATGTCAGTGACATGACGTCGTCGGATCGCGGGATGGAAGGGGGGTAGTTCGTGACACGTGCACTGCAAGGGCTTTCGTCGGCGCAGGCGGCCGAGCGACTCGCCAAGGACGGACCCAACGTGCTCCCCCAGGCACGCCGACCGTCGCCGCTTCGCCGATTCGGAGGCGAACTCGTCCACTTCTTCGCACTCATGCTCTGGGTGGCGGCGGTGCTCGGCTTCATCGCGAGGCTCCCGCAACTCGGCATCGCGATCATCATCGTCATCCTCGTGAACGCAGTCTTCGCATTCATCCAGGAGAGTCGGGCCGATCGGGCGGCCGAACGTCTCAAGTCCCTGCTGCCTTCGCGGGTGACCGTGATCCGCGATGGCCGCCCGCTGCAGGTTGAGTCGGTCGATGTCGTTGTCGGCGATGCGCTCGTGCTCACGGCAGGCGATCGGATTCCGGCCGATGCGGTCGTCGACAGGGCGACAGCGTTGCGCCTCGATACGTCGATGCTCACCGGCGAGAGCGAGCCGACATCGGTGGAGCGCGGGGAGACGGTGTCAGCGGGCACCTTCGTGGTCGAGGGCGATGCCGACGCGGTTGTGACGGCGGTCGGCGCGGGGACGCGGTTGGCGTCCATTGCGCAGCTCACCTCGCAGGAGGAGAAGCCCACCACGCCGCTGACCCTTGAGCTCCGGCGGGTGGTGCGGCTCATCGCGGCGATCGCCCTCGGGGCAGGAGCCGTGTTCTTCGTCGTCACCCTGATTCTCGGAAACCCGATCTCCGATGCCCTCATCTTCGCGATCGGCGTCACGGTCGCACTGGTGCCAGAGGCGCTCCTCCCGACGGTCACGCTCACCCTGGCGTGGGGTGCCGAGCAGATGGCGCGCCGCAACGTGCTCGTCCGTGACCTCGAGGCCGTTGAGACCCTCGGCTCGACGACGTTCATCTGCACTGACAAGACCGGCACGCTGACGCGCAATGAGATGACGGTCGTCGAGGCGTGGACGCCAGCGGGCTCGGCCACGTGCGCCGACGTCGGCTACGACCCCGCCGGGAGTGTCTCGGTGAGCACTGCGTCCGACGAGGCCGGGCTGAAGGCGCTGGCCCGCGCCGCGGTCGACTGCTCCGATGGCTATGCCTTCGTCGAAAAGGGAGCCTGGCGGGCGCACGGCGATCCGATGGAGGCGGCCTTCGACGTCTTCGCCCGCAGGCTCGGACTCGACACGGATACCGAGCGTCAGGTGATGATCGTGCGCCACCGATTTCCGTTCGACCCGCGCCGGCGCCGCATGTCGGTGGTGACCGACTCCGCCGTGATCGTGAAGGGGGCGCCCGACACGGTGCTGCCGCTGTGCGGGCATCCTCCGCTTGTCGATGAGCAGGTCGCGTTGCTCGCAGGCCGCGGACTGCGAGTCATCGCCGTGGCCCGTCGATCATTCACCGGGGCTGATCCGCTCTCGTCGGACGACGCAGAGCAGGACTTGACACTGCTCGGACTCCTCGCACTGCAAGACCCGCCGCGACCCGAGGTGAAGGTCGCGCTGGAGGCCTGCCGGGTTGCTGGCATCACCGTCGCGATGGTGACCGGTGATCATCCGACCACAGCGGCGGCCATTGCGAGCGCGGTGGGGCTGAGGTCACCGGACGGCCTCGTGCTGTCGGGCGCAGACCTGCCGAAGGACGACGTCGAGCTCGGAGCGCTGCTCGACCGGCCCGGGGTCGTGGTGGCGCGAGTCTCGCCCGAGGACAAACTGCGCATCGCCCGTGCCCTTCGCATGCGGGGGCACGTCGTGGCCATGACCGGGGATGGCGTGAACGACGTGCCGGCGCTGCACGCGGCGAATATCGGCATTGCCATGGGGCTGTCGGGCACCGATGTCGCCCGGGAGGCCGCGGATCTCGTCCTCCTCGACGACCACTTCGGATCGATCGTCGCCGGAATCGAGCAGGGGCGCACCACCTTCGTGAACATCCGGCGATTTCTCACGTACCACCTCACCGACAATGTGGCCGAGCTCGCTCCCTTCGTCATCTGGGCGCTGTCGGGCGGGCAGTTCCCGCTCGCCCTGGGCGTGCTGCAGATCCTGGCGATCGACATCGGCACCGACACGCTGTCCGCCGTGGCGCTCGGCGCGGAGCCGCCTTCTCGGCACCTGCTCGAGGGCCCGCCGGTCTCGGGCCGGCTGCTCAACGGCACGGTGCTGCGCCGCGCTTTCGGCGTGCTCGGACCCACCATTGCCCTCGCCACGATGGTGGCATTCGTGGCGTCCTTCGTCGCAATCGGCTGGCGCCCCGGTGACCCATTCCCGACCGGCGAGGCGGCCCTGGCCGCGTCCGGCGCCGCCTTCATGACCGTGGTTCTTGGGCAGATCGCGAATGCCTTCGCGTGCCGCAGTTCGACGAAGTGGCCCGGCGCGCTCGGCTGGACGACGAACCGGCTGCTGTTTCCCGCAGTGCTCGGCGGCCTGCTGTTCGCCCTCGTCACGGTATTCGTCCCGGCGGTGGCCGACACTCTCGGTCAGGCGCCGCCGATCGCAGCCGGATGGCTGGTGGCCGTGCTCACCATGGGCCTGATGATCGGGGTGGACGCTCTGGACAAGCACCTGCGCCACAGAACCCCCGCCCAGTAACCCCCGAGCCCCCGCTGCCCCCGGCTATTTCAGCCAGCATCGGGGACAAACTGCGAAAAACCGCCGTTCGGCGCCCAATTTCTGCCGTTTGTCCCCGATGCTGGCTCAAACGACCGGGGGGCCGTGGGCCAGGATGGGGGAGAATGAGTTCGTGACTATGGATATTCGACGGGCGGCTGATCGTGCCGCGACCCGTGGCGGCTGGCTGGATTCGAAGCACTCGTTCAACTTCGGCCCGCACCACACGACGGGCAATACCCACCACGGCCTGCTCCTGGTGAACAACGACGACATCGTCACGCCCGGAGCCGGCTTCGACACCCACCCGCACCGAGACATGGAGATCGTCACGTGGGTGCTGCGCGGGTCGCTCGTCCACCAGGATTCGACCGGGCACTCCGGGGTCATCTACCCGGGCCTGGCGCAGCGCATGAGTGCGGGCGCCGGGATCCAGCATTCAGAGAAGAACGACTCGTGGCGGCTGCTCGGCGGCGATGCGCACGCTGAGCCCGTTCACTTCATCCAGATGTGGGTCGTGCCGGACGAGAGCGGTCTGACCGCCGGCTACGAGCAGCTCGAGATCCCGGACGAGGCACTCGCCGGCTCCCTGATCCCCGTCGCGTCCGGGATCGATGCCTACGCCGATCACGCGGCGATCCGCATCAACAACCGCTTCGCGGCACTGCTGGCAGCGCGCCTCGCCGCCGGGCAGTCGGTCGAGCTCCCGGAGGCGCCGTTCATCCACCTTTTTGTCGCGGCAGGCGCGGTTGACCTCGAGGGCGCAGGTGCGCTGAAGGCCGGCGATGCAGTCCGGCTGACCGGCGTCGGGGGCCAGCGGGTCACCGCGATCGGTTCAGCAGAGATCCTCGTATGGGAGATGCACGCGGCCCTCGCGTTTTCATAGGCGAACCTCGCCTCGGGAGCGACGGACGTTTCAGGCGGCATAGCATGCAGGCGTGCAGGCCTCGGAGCAGTTCGCACGCACGGCCATCGCACTCGCCTGCCTGCTGGCCCTCACGCTCGCCGTCATGTCGCTGGCCGGCATCGGGCAGCGGCGCGACCTGCTCGTATCAGCCACGCGGGCGATCGTCCAGCTGGCCCTCGTCGCGCTGGTCATCGCCTGGATCTTCGCCAACCCGCAGGGTGCGGTTGCCTACCTCGCAGTGATGCTCGCTGCGGCCACGGTGACGGCGGTTCGGCGAATTGGCTGTGGCTTTCGCCAGTCCGGCTGGGTGCTCCTGTCGATCGTTGCGGGAGCCGCCGCCACCGTTGGCGTGCTGGCTGCGACGGGGGCGGTGAGCCGCGACGTCCAGACCCTCCTGCCCTTTGCCGCGCAGATGATCGGGGGTGCCATGACGGCGGCACTGCTCGCCGGCTCGCGACTTCGCGACGATGCTATCGAGCGCTGGGGCGAGGTGGAGGGCTACGTGGCTCTGGGCGCTGGGCCGAGGCAGGCCGTGAACGCCATGTCGACGCGCGCGGTCGAGCAGTCGCTCTCGCCGGTGCTCGATCAGACGAAGAGCGCAGGACTCGTGCTTCTCCCGGGCTCCTTCGTCGGCCTGCTTCTGGGCGGCGCGAGCCCCATGCTCGCGGTGCAGATCCAGTTGCTCGTGCTGGTCGGCATCGTGCTCGCGCAGGTGATCGCGGCCGTGCTCACCACCTTCTTCTTGGCGGCGTCGGTGGGCAGCCTCAAGCCGGTCGGCTGGGTTCGCTGACGGATGCTCCCTGGCGGGCGGGTCGTGAAAGCCGTTTGCGGCACTCGAGTTTCGCGATCTTGACGAAGCGCTCTGCCGCGGGCAGCGGGTTGGCCCCCTTGCGGATCGCGATCAGGATCACGCGCGGCTCGATCGGCGGGTCGAGGCTCTTCACGACAACCCCAAGGTCGGTGGTGTCGACGGCGAGCAGCGGCATGACCGCGGGACCGAGGCCTGCTCGAACCATGCCCTGCATAGCCCCGTTGTCGTTGGCGCGGAACACGTATCGGGGGGTGACGCCCGAGGCCCGCAGGCCAGCGTCGATGCGCTCGTGGGTACTGCAGTCGTGCTCGCCCACCATTGGCGCGTCGGCCAGAAGCGCGGTCGGGAACGTGCGCCCCTTTGTCAGACGCGCATATTCACTGTCCTTCGGGAGGAGGACGACAAAGGGATCGGCGCCGAGCTCGATGAGGTCGAGCCTGGGATCCTGATACGGGCCCTCGAGGAATGTGACGTCGATCTCGCCGGCGAGGAGCAGGTCGACGAGGGATTCGCTGGTGTCCTGCTCGACGAGGTGAATGTCGAGGTTGGGGGCGGCCTCGCGCATCTCGCGGACGAGCTCGGGCAGCAGCTGCACCGAGACGCTCTGGAAGGTGCCGCATCGCAGGCGGCCGGCGGTGCCGGAAACGAGGTCAGAGAGCTCTCGGCCGGCGAGCGCGAGCCGGGCGTTGATGGCCTTGGCGTGACCGAGGAGGAGCCGCCCGGCAGGAGTGAGGGTGACGGGGCGCGGGCCGCCGGGCCGGTCGAACAACGATTGCCCCACGGCGCGCTCGAGCCCGGCGATCTGCTGGCTGATCGCGGCCTGCGAGTAGCCGAGGACGTCGGCGGCGCCGATGAAGGATCCTTCGTCGGCGACAGCGCGCAGCGTCGTCAGGTGGCGAATCTCAACGTCCTCAATTCCCATAAGCATAAATCTAGCTTATTGACTCAATCAGAATCGATCGCTTTTCTTTATGCTTGGCACGGTCTAGCGTGAGCGAAGGAAAGGGGACTCACATGGAGACCACCGCACAGATCATCAACGCGCTCGCCGGCCGACTTCTTGACCACGGCTTCGGCGACGACTCGCTCGACCTGCTCGTCATCGCGCACGCGGCCCGCGACCTGGGCGTCAACGACATCCTCGTGCAGCTCATGATCGATGATCAGCAGCCAGAGGTGGCCAGGATGCGCGCGTTCGCACGCGTGTCATCGGCAATCTCATCCCGGCTCGACGCTGGTGGCCCTGAGATCACGCCTCGGTCGCGCGAGCTCGCCGCAGCGCTCTAGCCGAATCCTCGATCGCGAACCGCTTCACGCCGCTCGGCGTGAAGCGGTTAGATGAACCAATGATCAAGGACTCCGCGACAGTCGTCATCGTTGGCAGCGGCATGGGTGGGAGCACCTTGGCCTGGGGCCTTGCGCGACGCGGCATCGATGTGCTCGTCGTCGAACGCGGCGACTACCTGCCGCGCGAGCCGGAGAACTGGTCGCCTCAGGCAGTGTTCGTCGACCGGCGATACAAGCCCGA
>WLND01000229.1 GCA_009726075.1 Actinomycetota bacterium | reverse complement strand
GCAACCGCGGGCGCACCATCCGAGCGAAGACCCTCAACCAGAAGCGCTACGTCGATGCCATCGACACGAACACCATCGTCTTCGGCATCGGGCCGGCCGGCACCGGCAAGACCTACCTCGCCGTCGCCAAGGCCGTCCAGGCGCTCCAGGCCAAGCGCGTCAACCGCATCGTCCTCACCCGGCCAGCGGTCGAGGCGGGCGAGAAGCTCGGGTTCCTGCCGGGCACCCTCTCCGAGAAGATCGACCCCTACCTGCGACCCCTCTACGACGCCCTGCACGACATGATCGACCCCGATTCGATCCCGCGGCTGATCACGAGCGGCACGATCGAGGTAGCCCCGCTCGCGTACATGCGCGGTCGCACCCTCAACGACGCGTTCATCATCCTCGACGAGGCGCAGAACACCTCGGCCGAGCAGATGAAGATGTTCCTGACCCGGCTGGGCTTCGGCTCCACCATCGTCGTGACCGGCGACGTCACCCAGGTCGACCTGCCCGGCGGGGTGCAGAGCGGACTCCGCGTGATCAGCGACATCCTCGAGGGCCTCGACGACGTGGCCTTCTGCCGCCTGACCTCGCACGATGTCGTGCGCCACAAGCTCGTGGGCCGGATCGTCGAGGCCTACGAGCGCTACGACGCAGAACGGGCGCAGTGACAGATTCGAGCATCTCCGTCGCGAACGAGAGCGCGATCGCATGCGACACCGACGCGCTGCGCGACCTCGCCGTGTTTCTCCTCGACCGGCTTCGACTGCACCCGCAGTGCGAGCTTGCGATCACCATCGTCGATGAGGCGCCCATGACCGACCTCCATGTCGAATGGATGCACGAGCCGGGGCCCACCGACGTCATCTCGTTCCCGATGGACGAACTGCGCAGCGCTGACGAGGGTCAGGAGCGCGAGCCGGGCGTGGTCGGCGACATCGTGATGTGCCCGCAGTTCGCGGCGGTCCAGGCGGTCGAACGCGGCCGCACCCTCGATCAGGAGCTGCAATTCCTTGCCACCCATGGCTTCCTTCACCTCATCGGATATGACCACATGACCCTTGACGACGAGGCGGCCATGTTCGCCCTGCAGGACGCCGTGTTCGCCGAATGGCAGGCCGGGCTGGCCCGATGATGTCGTCCGCCGATGTCTGGCTGCTCATGCTCTCGATCGCGCTCGTGCTGCTCGCAGGGCTGCTCGTGAGCGCTGAAACAGCGCTCGGGCGGGTCTCGCGCGGGCGCATCGAGGAGCTGAGCCGCGAGCAGCCACGGGCCGTCCGCCTGCTCAAGGTGCTCGACGATCGTCCGCGCTACGTCAACGTCCTGCTCTTCCTGTCGACCGTCGCCACCGTGACAGCGACCGTCCTCGTGGCCTTCATCCTCGTCGACTGGCTCACCGGCGTCCTCGGCTGGAGCGTCGGCGGGTCGATCGCGCTTGCCGTCGTCATCATGGTGGTCGTGTCCTACGTCGCCCTGGGCGTCGCCCCGCGTACGCTCGGACGCCAGCGGGCCGAGCGGATCGCCCTCGGCGCGGCGCGGCCGGCTCAGTTCCTCGCCGCGCTCCTCGGCCCCCTGACCACGCTCCTCATCGTCATCGGCAATGCGCTGACCCCGGGCAAGGGCTACCGCGACGGCCCGTTCGCGACTCAGGCCGAACTGCGCGAACTCGTCGACATGGCCGAGGCCGACGACCTCATCGAGGACGAAGAGCGGCAGATGATCCACTCGGTCTTCGAGCTCGGCGACACGTTCGTCAAGGAGGTCATGGTCCCGCGCACGGAGATGGTGTTCATCGAGCGGTCGAAGTCGATTCGCCAGGCCATGTCGCTGGGGCTGCGTTCCGGGTTCTCGCGCATCCCCGTCATCGGTGAGAGTGCCGACGACATCGTCGGCATCGTCTATCTCAAGGACATGGTCCGCCGCACGTTCGAGCACCGCGATGCCGAGCACGCCGAGCGCGTCGAGTCGCTCATGCGCGCCCCGTACTTCGTCCCGGACTCCAAGCCCGTCGACGCGCTCCTGCGCGAAATGCAGGCCGCCAAGGTCCACCTGGCGATCGCGGTCGACGAGTACGGGGGCACCGCAGGCCTCGTCACCATCGAAGACGTCCTCGAGGAGATCGTCGGCGAGATCGCGGACGAGTACGACACGGCGGCGCCGGATATCGCCGACCTCGGCGGGGGCTCCTACCGCCTCAGCTCGCGCCTGCACGTCGACGACTTCGCCGAGCTGATCGGGTCGCCGATCGACGGCGAGCAGGAGGGCGTCGACACGGTCCTCGGCCTCATGGCCCGACGACTGGGCCGGGTGCCGCTCGTGGGAGCCAGCATCGACGAGTCGGGTTTCCGCCTCACGGCCGAGCAGGGCATCGGACGGCGCAATCGCGTGTCGACCATCCTCGTTGAGCCGATAGCCCCAGACCGAGTGCCGGAGCCACGCAATGACTGAACCGCTGTCCGCAGAGGACGCCAAGCTCGTCACCCTGGCCCGCGGCGCTCGTGGCCGCATCGGCGCACCAGAGGGGGCGGCGCTGCGTGACGAGATGGGTCGTACCTACTCCGGTGCCACCGTCGCCACCGACTCGCTGCGGCTGACCGCTGCCCAATTGGCCGTGGCGCAAGCGATCTCGTCGGGCGCCAGGGGGGTCGAGTGCGTGGTCGTCGTCGGTTCGGACGACGCCCCCGACCTCGCGGCAGTGCGCGACCTCGGCGGTGCTGGCATCCCGGTCGTGGTGTGCTCGCCTGACGGCACCATTCGCGTTCAGTTGACCACGTGATCTCCAAGGGCCGCGCATCGGTGGCCGTGCTCGGGGCAGCCGTGCTGTTCGGGACCTCGGGCACCTCCAAGGTGCTGCTGGTCCCCGACGCGATGCCGATCACGGTCGCGTCCGTCCGGCTCGTCGTCGGTGCCGTCGGCCTCGTCCTCTTCGTTCGCTGGCTCGGCCACGTCGACCAGTTCATGGCGCTGCTGCGACGTCCGATCATCTGGGTGATGGGCGCGGCGGTTGCCGGCTACCAGGGCCTGTTCTTCATCGCCCTGGAGCGCACGGGCATCGCCGTCGGCACGCTGGTCTGCCTCGGCTCGGCGCCGCTGCTGGCCGGGCTCCTCGGCTGGTTCATGCGCGAGGGCGCCCCCGGCTGGCTCTGGGCGATGGTCACGGCGATTGCGGTCGCCGGGCTGTCCCTGCTGACCCTCGGAAATGCCCAGACGCCTGACGTCATTGGAGTGCTCGCGGCGCTTGGTGCCGCAGCCTCCTACGCGATGTACACGGTGTTCGGGGCCCGACTGGCCCGGTCGGGCTTCGACTCCTCGGCGGTCATGGCCGCACCCTTCGCGATCGCGGCCGTCCTGCTCCTGCCTTTCTTGTTCTCTGACGGCGCCTGGTGGTGGTCGGCCGATGGCCTGGTTCTGGCGATTTGGCTGGGCCTCGCCGCGACCACCGGCGCCTACATCCTGTTCGGGCAGGGTCTTCGGGTGCTGCAACCGGGCCACATCGCCACCCTGACCCTCGCCGAGCCGGTGGTCGCGACCATGCTGGGGGTTGTGGTGCTCGAAGAGCGGCTCACCTCGACCGGCTGGGTCGGCTGCCTGCTCGTCATCTTGGCCCTCGCGCTGCTCGGTGCGATGGAGAATCATCGAACGCGTGCGAAGGCGATGGCATGACATATCGAAGTGGGTTCGTCTCGATCGTGGGCCGTCCGAATGCCGGCAAGTCGACGCTGACGAACCGGCTCATCGGTCACAAGGTCGCGATCACCTCAGATCGTCCGCAAACGACCCGCAGGCTCATCCGGGGCATCCTCACGACCGACGAGGCGCAGTTGATCCTGGTCGACACCCCGGGGCTGCACCGCCCGCGCACCCTGCTCGGCGAGCGGCTCAACGCGTCGGTCCGCGAGGCCTGGGCGAGTGTCGACGTGATCGGGCTGTGCCTGCCGGCCGACCAGGAGATCGGCCCGGGCGACCGGTTCATCGCCAAGGAGATCGTCTCGCTGGGCCGCACGCCGATCATCGTGATCGTGACCAAGGCCGATCGGGTGAACAGCGACACCCTGATGGAGCGGCTCAGCGATGTCGGCGCGCTGGCGGAGGAACTCGGCTGCGCCTGGGCCGAGGTGGTGCCGGTGTCGTCGGTGTCGGGCCTGAACGTCGATGTGCTCACCGAGCAGATGATCAAGCTGCTGCCCGAGGGCCCGGTGCTGTACCCGGACGGCGAGTTCAGCGATGAGGCGCTCGACATCACGATCGCCGAGCT
>WLND01000228.1 GCA_009726075.1 Actinomycetota bacterium | reverse complement strand
TGCGTCTCGGTGGCCCCGGAGGCCTTCGACCCCGATCGCATTCGCAACCTCATCGGGGGCGAATGGGTGCGGGCAGGCGTCCCGGGCGACCATCGCAACCCGGTTGACGGCGCGGAGATCGAGGGGCCCCCGCGCATCAACCACGACGAGGCCGTCGTCGCCGTCGATGGCGCGGTGCGCCAGCATGCCGAGTGGGCGAAGGTCGGCCTCGACGAGCGCCGCGAACGAGTGTCGCGGGCCGTGGCGGCGATGCGCGAGCACCGCGAACTCCTCGCGCTCCTGCTGGTCTGGGAGATCGGCAAGCCGTGGCGGCTGGCCTGCGCCGATGTCGACCGGGCGCTCGACGGCGTCGACTGGTACCTCGCCGAGGCTGACCGTCAGCTCGCGGGACGCAAGCCACTGCCTGGCCCGGTGAGCAATATCGCGAGCTGGAACTACCCGATGAGCGTGCAGGTGCATGCCGAACTCGTGCAGGTGCTCGCCGGCAACGCGGTCATCGCCAAGACCCCGAGCCAGGGTGGATTCCACTGCCTCACCCTCGCGCATGCGTTCATGCGCCGCGAGGGGTTGCCCGTGACACTGGTCTCGGGCGTCGGCTCCGCACTCGGCGACATCCTCATCCGAGGCGAGGGCATCGGCGCCCTCGCCTTCGTCGGCGGACGTGCCAATGGCCGCAAGGCCGCCACCACCCTCGCCGACACCGGTCGCCGCCACTTCCTCGAGCAGGAGGGGCTCAACACGTGGGGCATCTGGGGCTTCTCGCAGTGGGACCTCCTCGCCGGTCACATGAAGAAGGGCTACGAGTACGGCAAGCAGCGCTGCACGGCCTACCCGAGATTCGTGGTGCAGCGCAGCATGTTCGCCGACTTCCTGCAGGCATATCTGCCGGTCGTTGACAGCCTGCGGTTCGGAAATCCGCTCGCTGTCGAGAGCGCCGACCTGCCCTACCCCGAGCTCGACTTCGGCCCGGTCATCAGCGCCGTGAAGGCCACCGAGCTGCGCCAGAACTTCGACGATGCCGTGCGCGGTGGCGGAATCCCGATCCTGCACCGCACCCTGCACGACGGCCGGTTCGTGCCGCACCAGGACAAGTCGGCCTACGTCGCGCCGGCCTGCGTGCTGCAGCCCCCGACCTCATGGGCCCTGCATCACCGAGAGCCGTTCGGCCCCCTCGACTCGATCGTCATCGTCGACACCGAGGCCGAGTTCCTCGCTGCGATGAACGCGAGCAACGGCTCGCTGGTGGGGTCGATCGCGACCGACGACCACGAGTTCGCGCATCGCGTTGGCGATGAGCTCCAGGCATTCAAGATCGGGATCAATGCTCCCCGTTCTCGCGGAGACCGCGACGAGATCTTCGGCGGCAAGGGTGCATCCTGGAAGGGAGCCTTCGTCGGCGGGGATCTCCTCGTCCAAGCGGTGACGATGCCCGCGGACGGCTCGGACGAGACGCTCTTCGGCAACTTCCCGTCGTACTCCCTCTACCCCCCGTCAGCGGGCATCCTCAGCCCGGCCTGACCCGGCTGCCGGGCCCATGGCGGGTCGGGGGCGATGGGCTATGTCTCGTCCTCAAGGGGTGCGACGCCGCTGATTCGCGCGACCATGAAACTGCGAACCTGCTCGGTGCGATGGTCGAACGCGGTCACCATGCCGCCGCCGAGCCGGATCGGGTCGATGATCTGCTCGGTCGTGGTGCCATCGGTGTCTGCGTAGCCGATCCAGACCGGGGTCGCGTCGGCGATGGCGCTGCGAAGCGCCGCCACAGTGGCGGTGCTCGTCGTCGATCGCACCTGGCTCACCCCGGCGGGCCCGGCGATGGTGGCGCCGCGGGGCGCGGTGGCCGCTCGATCACCGGAGCGCAGTCCCTTGACGGCCGCGGCGATCAGCGCTGCCGGATCCTTCCGAGACGCTGCCACCCGTCGGTGCCGTGGGCTCGGAGCCCGGTGCTCCTGCGGGCTGCGCACCACGATCGTGCCGTCGGGCGACTCCGCCGCGGGGGCGTATCCGGCGGTTCGCAGGCCGGCGATGAGCTCAGGGGAGGACGCCTGGCTGACGATGACCGTGTCAGCGATTCGCGATAGGTCGAGGGTCTTGAGTCGGCGATCGCCGAGAATGGCCGACAGGGTGGCCTCGTTGTCGCAGCGCAGGTAGCTCGAGGCAAGGCCGACGCGGACGGCTCCGTGGCGCCGCGCGGTGTCGTCAATGAGATATGCGAGTGGCTGAGGCACCCCGGTTGTCGAGGCGTCGGCGAGGGCTCCCCGAATCTGCGCGGCGTCCCAGCCTGAGTCGAGGGCGCGCTGGATCGACGATTCTGAGATCCGGTAGACGGTCGCGTGCCCTCGGGACTCGACATCGGCGACGCGTCCGAGAATTGCGCCGAGCGCGGGTGCCACCGGCCCGGGCGCGACCATCGTGAGGTCAGCCTGGATAAGGACGTGGTCGATCTCGGCGGGCATGGCATCGGCCATCGCGGCCTGTACTCGGGCCTCGCGAGCCTCAGCCGGGGCGCTGATGAGCAGGCGCCCGGGCGTGCTCAGGGCGCCGCCGACCAGAACGCCCAGGCACAGGCCCTCGGCGAATGTTGCAGCGATGGCCTGCTCTCGGAGGGGACCCGAGCGGCGGGGCTGGCGGTAGTCGAGGACGGCCGCCACGCTCGCTGGGTCGACGATGGCCCCGGGCGGCGCCTCGGCGAGGAGCGCCAGGATCGCTAGGCGCAGGCCGATGACGGCGCGGCGATCGAGTTCGGACGAAAGGACGTTTGAGCGCTCGGTCGCCAGCGCAGGCAGCCGAGGCATGGAGAGCCAGGCCACCGCCAGGGCGGCCCACTGCTTTGGCGGCACCGCATCGAGCCAGAGGTCGTAGGCGTCGGTGGGCGTCCACGTCGGGCGGCCGGCGCCATCATCTGCGAGGAGACCCGCGGCCTGGCTCACCTCGATGGTGAGCGACGACGTTGGGGCGTCCGAATTGAGGAGTCGGACAGCACCCGCGAAATCTCGGATGGCCAGGCCGCCGGTGCGCAGCACACCCGGGGGCTCAACCGACCATGCCTCGAGGAGTTCTCGGATCTGGGCGATCGCCGCGTGGGCGTGCCCGCCGGACTGCTCGTCGATATCGGCCTGGGGCATCATGCGGGTCCAGGTCAGCTGCGGCTCGGGCCAGGCAGGCGGCTGGACGCTGGTCATGGCCTCGCGCACTGGGTGGATCGCCCGCACCTGGTCAGCGGGGCCCCAGAGGAGGGCCAGATCGGTCAATCTTCGGACGCTGGCCTGCGCCGCCTCGAGGGCGTCGGGCCCGAGGGCCTTGGAGACGGCCTCGGCTATGGCCCCGGGGGCGACAGCGGTCTCTGCCGAGAGCCGGGCTGCGACGCTGAGCGTGTAGAGGTCGAGTGCGGTCAGGGCGTCGAGGCATCGCGACACTGAGGGGCCGGTCGTCGCTCGAGCCGCCAGGGCGGTGAAGTCGGACGGCACCGGGTGCAGGAGATCGGGCCGGGATGCCAGGAGCGTCTGCAGTTCGTGATCTTCTCGCTGGCGAAGGGCGTCGGCGAGGCTCCGCGGGGTCGACGTGCGGGGCTGGGTCACGGGTTGATCGACGTCATTCGAAGCGATATCGGGCAGATCCTCGGCCGGTTGGTCACCCGAGGCAGCCTACGCGCCGCTTCAGTGGGTAGCCTCTACGCATGCCTACGGGAACAGTGAAGTGGTACGACGCGGAAAAGGGCTTCGGGTTCATCTCATCAGATGAGGGTGACGATGTCTTCGTCCATGTCTCGACGCTCCCCGAGGGAGTGGCCGCGCTGAAGCCTGGCACCAAGCTTGAGTTCGGCGTGGTCGATGGCCGGCGCGGCAAGCAGGCGTTGTCGGTCAAGGTCCTCAGCGCTCCGGCCTCGGTCGTGAAGGGCTCACGCAAGGATGCGGGTGATCTCGCTGGCGTGATCGAGGACCTCATCCGCCTCCTCGACGGCCTCTCGAATCAACTGCAGCGCGGCAAGTACCCGCCGGACGACATGGCGCGCAAGACCGCCGCAGTCCTGCGGGCCGTGGCCTCAGACCTAGACATCTAACCCACCCTCCCCTCCCCTGCAGTTTGTCCCACCTCCTGGGACAAACCGTGAAAAGGGGCGCGTGTGGGCTGCGAATGTGCAGGTTGTCCCAGGCACCAGCAGGCGCCGCACCGCCACCACCGATCCGACCCGTGGGACGAATTGCAGAATCGGGATGGATTTCGCTGGAATTTCGCACGATGTCCCAGG
>WLND01000227.1 GCA_009726075.1 Actinomycetota bacterium | reverse complement strand
TTGACGAAACCCTCGTGCATGACGGTGGTGCCGGGCGCGAGGTGGGCTCCGAGCCGTACGCGATCGGCGTCGGCGATGCGCACCCCGGAGGGCACGACGTAGTCGATCATGCGCGGGAAGCGGTCGACGCCGAACACGGTGATGTGGTTGCCGCGCGAGCGGGCGCGCAGCCGGGTTTCGGTGAGCCGATCGACGGGCACCGGCCCAATGCTCGTCCACGCGACGATGGGCAGCAGCCCGAAGATTCCGTCGAGGTTGACGGTGCGTGGCCTGACGATTCGGTGCGAGAGCAGGTGCAGGCGAAGGTAGGCGTCGGTGGTGTCGACCGGGGGCGCGGAGAGGTCTGCCACGGTGACGTTGAGGGTGCGCACGTGCGTTCCGCGAAGTTCGTCATTGTCGATGCCGCCGGTGACTCCCGACACGTCGATGGCGTCGGACCCGAGGCACGGTGCCGGGTACCAGACATCAAGCACCTGCTCTCCGTCGAAGGTGGCCAGGCCGATCCCCGACGCAGAGCCGAGGACGGGGCTGAGATCGACGGGTGCGGAATTGGCTGCTGTGGTCACGGGGCTACCGTATCCGTGTGCCTGCCCTTGACCTCTCGGCGGACGTCGCCCATCTCACCGCCGCCCTCATCGACGTGCCGAGCGAATCGCACCACGAAGAGGCGCTGGCCGACCTGGTCGAGCGCGCGCTGGGCGACCTCGGTCACCTCGAAGTCGAGCGGTTCGCGAACACCATCGTTGCGCGAACCGGGGCTGGTCGATCCGAGCGCGTGCTCATCGGCGGTCATCTCGACACGGTCCCGGCCGCTGGCAATATGCCGCACTCCTTTTCTGGCGGGCGCCTCTACGGCCTGGGATCCTGCGACATGAAGGGAGGCGTCGCGGTTGCGCTCAAACTTGCTGCCGCGGTGGCGAATCCGAACCGCGACGTGACTTTCATGTTCTATGAGGGCGAGGAGGTCGCGTCCGAATTCAATGGCCTGCAGCACCTCGCGGACAGGCGCCCCGAACTCCTGCAGGCAGATCTCGCGATCCTCATGGAGCCCTCGAACGCCGGGATCGAGGCTGGATGCCAGGGCACCCTGCGAGTCGAGGTCACCACCGCCGGAGAGCGTGCCCACAGCGCTCGGTCCTGGATGGGCGTCAACGCCATCCATGGAGCAGCCGAAGTCCTGGCCCGGTTGAACGACTATGGGCCATTGCGTCCGCGTGTCGACGGACTCGAGTACCGCGAGGGGCTGAGCGCGGTCGGCATTCGCGGCGGGGTCGCGGGCAACGTGGTGCCCGATGAGTGCGTCGTGACGGTCAACTTTCGTTTCGCACCAGACAGAAGCGTGGCCCAGGCGATCGCGCATGTCACGGATGTCTTCGAGGGCTTTGCGGTGAAGGTCGTGGACGAGGCCCCCGGCGCACGTCCGGGGCTCGACCGCCCTGCGACGGCCGCGTTCGTCGCCGCGCTCGGCGAGGAACCCCGTCCGAAATTCGGCTGGACGGACGTTGCGAGGTTCTCCGGCCTCGGGATTCCGGCGCTCAACTTCGGGCCCGGTGACCCGGCGCTGGCGCACTCGAGGGGTGAGTACGTCGAGGTTGAGCAGCTCCGCTCCTGCTACGAGCGGATGCTCGCCTGGCTCACGGGCTGATCAGGTCCCAGGGCCCCCACGACGCAGTCAGGGCCCCGGGATGTGCCGGGGCCCTGACTGATGCGCTGAAGGATTACTGCTTGACGGCCTCGACGTCGAGGACGAGCTTGACCTTGTCGCTGATGAGCACGCCGCCGGTCTCGAGGGCCGCGTTCCAGGTCAGGCCGAACTCCTCGCGGCTGATCTCCGCCTCGCCCTCGAAGCCGATGCGGTTGCCGCCCCACGGGTCGGTGCTGGTGCCGACGAGCTCGAAGGCGACCGGAACGCTCTTGGTCACGCCGTGGACGGTGAGGTCGCCGGTGACGGTGAAGGTGCTGCCCGACTGGCTGGCGCTGGTCGACACGAAGGTGAGGGTCGGGAAGGCCTCGACGTCGAGGAAGTCGGCTGACTTCACGTGGACGTCGCGGTCGTCGTTCTTGGTGCTGATGCTCGCGGCCTGGATGGTCAGGTTGGCGGTCGAGGCAGCGACGTTGTCGCCATCGATGACGAAGGTGCCCTCGAACTCGGCGAAGCTGCCGCGGACCTTGGCGATCATCGCGTGACGGGCATTGAAGCCGATCGTGGTGTGTGTCGGGTCGATCGCCCAGGTGCCGGTGATTGCTGAGGTGGTGGTGTCGGTGCTCATGCGTGCTCCTTCGGTGTTTGTTGACGGTTCAACTCTTTAGTTGAACATACAACTAGTCGCCGTCCTCGGTCAAGCCGCCCCTGAATATGCTCACGCCATGCACCCCGACTCAAGGCCCGCCGTGTGCGTCTACTGCGCCTCGAGCCTCACGATCGATGACCGATACCTGCAGTTGGCCCACGATGTCGGCACTGCCATCGCCGCCAGGGGCTGGACCTTGGTCTCCGGGGCCGGCTCGATATCGATGATGGGATCCGTGGCGCGCGGCGCCCGGGCTGCCGGTGGCCACACCATCGGAGTGATCCCGCAGGCCCTCGTCGACATGGAGGTGGCAGACCATGAGGCGCACGAGCTGGTCATCACGCACGACATGCGGCAGCGCAAGGGCATCATGGACGAGCGATCCGATGCGTTCCTGACCCTGCCCGGCGGCATCGGCACCCTCGAGGAGCTCATGGAGGCCTGGACCGCCCGCCACCTGGGCATGCACCGAAAGCCGGTGGTCATCGTGGATCCGTGGGGCGACTTCGGACTCCTGCGCGAGCTCCTGGCCCACTGGGAGCAGCGGGGCTTCGTCCGGCCGAGCACGGTCGCGGAGGTGCACTGGGCCTCCTCCGTCAGCGAGGCCCTTGACGTCATGGAAGCCCAGTGGGCGGCGCATCCACCGACACGGGCCGCCGCGCCGGCCTAGGCACCCTGCGAATTCGGACTCGCCACGCCGGCCAGCGGGGTTGAACGGCGCCGGGATGCCACCATTGGCCCATGACCATCATCTTCGTCCTCGTGGCCCTTGGGGTGATCGCCGCAGTCGGGCTGGCTGCAGCCGGACGTCTCGGCGGCGCCACCCAGGCGATCCCGGATCGCCGCCCGGATACCCTCGATGGGGAGCCGGCCTTCGACGTCGTCCTGCGCGGATACCGCATGGATGAGGTCGATGCGACGATCGCCGATTTACGCCGTCGACTCGGTGAGGCGACCCCGAGCGCTACGGAATGAGCCAACGCCGGACGCCCCGCCGAACGCAGACGCACGCGAGTCAGCGATAATGGGCGCAACGTACGGAAAGGGGACGCGATGGCCGCGATGAAGCCGCGAACGGGCGATGGCCCGCTTGAGGTAACGAAGGAGGGTCGCGGCTACGTCATGCGCGTACCGCTCGAGGGCGGTGGACGACTCGTCGTCGAACTGAATGGTGTTGAGGCGAAGGAACTCGGGGAGAACCTGCTCGCCCACTTCACGTAGACGACGGTGGCGACAATCTGAAGACCGGAGGGGCGAGGCCGAAAAGGCCTCGTCCCTCCGGTCTTTTTGCGTGTGCGGCGGAACTGGGCTGAAGCTAGCCCGTCGTGCGCAGGGAGCCGATGAGCAGGCCTCCGCCAACCGTGAGCAGGGACGGGAGCCACTGATCCTCGTCGCGCAGGGCGTGGGTCACGTCGCGCAGGGCGATGGTCTCGGCATCGTGCCGGCCCGGCTCGGCGATGTGGCCGTCCGAGAGCACCTGGTCGAACACGACAAGGCCGCCGGGCCGCAGGAGGCGGGTTGCCTGCCCCAGCACGGCTGGGTACTCGCTCCGGTCGGCGCTGGCGAACACGACGTCGTAGGCCTTGTCGCTCAGGCGGGGGAGGACTTCGAGGGCGCGGCCGGTAATCAACCGCGTGTGCACGTGGTCGTAGCCAAGCGAGGTGAAGGTCTCGCGGGCCACTCGCTGATTCTCGGCTTCGAGATCGATGGACGTTAAGACGCCCTCGCTCGACATGCCCTGGAGCAGTGCGGCGCCGGAAACGCCGGTGCCTGTGCCGACTTCGACGATGTTCGAGGCGCCGGTCAGGGTGACGAGCAGCGTGAGCAGGCGAGCGGTCGCGTGGCTGATCGACCCGATTCCGAGCTCGTCGGCAGTTGCACGCGCCACCCGCACCTGCTCGACGTCGTCGAGCCAACTCTCCGCGTAGGCCCAGGCAAGACCGCTTACCGGTGTGGGTGGG
>WLND01000226.1 GCA_009726075.1 Actinomycetota bacterium | reverse complement strand
TGCCCACCCTCGTGCCCACTCCGTCGCCGACACGCTCGACCGCCTTCCTCCCGACCTCGCCCTCGAGCCCGTCGGCGAGCCCGTCGGCGACAACCAGCGCATCTGCATCCGCGGGCCCATCGGCGAGCGAAACCGCAAGCGCCGATGCGAGTGCCAGCGCCAGCACCTCCGCGGGCCCTTCCCCAAGCATCGAGCCAACCGCTGGCGTTCAAACCGCGTCGCCTGCCATGGACCCGGTCGTTGCTGCAGCTGAGTTCGCAGCCGCTGCCGATGCACCGCCCGTTCCCGTGGCCGTGCCGGACGGCGGCATCTTCGGTGGCGATCAAGGCGGACCTGATCTCGTCGTCGACCTCGGACTTCACGTGGGTTCGAAGGCCGCAGGGGCCCCGGTCACCGTCGCAGCGTCCGGCCTCTTGCCCAACTCGCCGGTGCAGATCATCGTCTACTCCGACCCTCAGGTACTCGCGACAGTGCAGACGGACGATGCGGGCAACGCAACCGTCGATGCCCTGATTCCGAACAATCTGCCGGAGGGAGCACACACCCTTGTCGTTCAGGCGATTGGCGCGGGCGGCGCCCAAGTGCAGTCCATGGGCGCAATGCAACTCGACGGCGAGGGCGTCGTCACAGCCGTGGCGCCCCCGGCTGACGGAACCGGCCTGACGCCGGGCGATGAGGCAATGACTCGGGCCCTCGCCGCGGGCAAGCCTGTCTATGACCCGCAGGGCCATCCGGTGACCGTTGCAGCAGTCGCGGCCACCGGGGCGGCAGTCGTGGCCGTCGCAGGCGCGGCCGGAGCAGCCGCCGCAGGTGCGAGCGGGACTGGCGGCGGGGGCCCGGGCGGCGGCGGCTCCGGTTCTCACGGCCGTGGCGACGGGGCTGACGGTCCCGACGGCTCGCACGCCGGGCACGGCCATGTGTTTCGCCAGCGCGAACTGCTCGGCGTCAGTGCGGTGACGTCCCGACTCGGCGATCGATCCATCACGTGGAAGTTCCCACTCACCCGCCGATCCGACGGGTTCGTCGCGCAATTGGCATCGAGGTCGAGTCGCTTCTCGTTGATCCTTCCCCGCTGCCTGAACGATGGTCTCTGGGCACGGGCCATCTTCGGATCAGGCGCGCATCTGCTCTGGCTGGCCGGCAGCGCACTGGGAGTCGTCAGTCTCGTCCAAAGCGGCTTTCACGTATTCCCGGCGAGCACGCTCATCCTGCTCGCAATTCTGGCGCTGGGAATCCTTGATTCGATGGCCGGCCTTCTCGCCTGGGCGACCATATTCCTCGGCGCCCTGGTCAGCGGCCATCTGCGGGATGTTGCCGACCTTCGAACGACGGTCGGTGTCGCGCTCATCGCCATCACCCTGTCGATGCTCGCCAACTACATGCGCCCGCTGCGGCGCACCCCAGGCGAGGGAGTCGTCTACCTCTTCGACCGCTTCGCAGACTATTCGATTCCTCCGATCGTCATCGCTTTCGGCGCAGCGGGCATGGTGAAAGCCCTCAACGGGCTTTCAGGGCTCGAACTCATCACGGAGAGCGAGATCCGGACAGTCGAGTTGGTCGCTGGTCTCGCGGTCGTGGCTCGCCTCGTGCTCGAGGACGTCGCAGTCCACCTCTACCCCGCCCGCTGCGCCGAACTTGCGCTCCCGGACCAGGCTCCGCCCTCAACCCCCCTGCGGCTCATGGCCATCGGTGCACGCACCGCGATCACGCTGCTCGTCCTCTCGGCATTCATCGGCCTGTCATGGCCCGCCCTCACCATCGCGGCCCTTCTGGCCCTTCCGCTCGTCCTTCGCGTGTGGATTCATCGCATCCCCAATGCATCAAACGTCCATCGGTGGACTCCGAGGGGGGTCCTCAAGCTCACCATTGCCACGGCCATCGGCCTACTCGTCGCCGGCTGGATCTTCGCCTCGGAGGGGAGAAGTGCCCTTCTGCCCGGGATCCTCGCGCTCCTCCTCCTCCCGACAGCGCTCTGGAGCATCGTCGACGTCTTCGGCCGCGCTGGAGGCGAGTGGCAAAACGTCTGGCCGAAGCGGGCTCTCGGTATCGCCGTCTGGTGCATGTGCGCAGGGCTGCTCACCGGAGTGATCGTCCTCGGGCACTGACGTGCTCGACCTCATCTGCGGCTCATTGGTGGTGAGGGACGCATCACGAGGTCGCTGGACGGCCCAGACCCCCAAGCAGTGCCAGTTTGGTCGCTCGTCTTCATTCCGACCCGACAGGGCCAGTGAAGGGTTGCCGACATGCGAGCCGCGTCACGGTGGCGGCAGCCCCATCAGTGCGGCGAACTCCATTCCCGGCGTGATGGGCGAGAACTAGACTCCCCCTGGTGCGCAGCGACCCAGTCAAGACAACGCTGGGAGCCGATGACCGGCGAATCGTTCTCGGAGTTGCGCTTGCCACAGCAGGCGCGTTGTTCTGTGTCGCCTCCTACAACTTCGTCATCCCCTCAATGATCCAGAGCCTTGATGCGAGCCAGACTCAAGGCGCGTTGCTGCGGCAACTCCCGGGCGTCGGGGGGCTGCTGGCGATCTTTGTCGCCGGCGTCCTCGTCATGAGGATCGGCGCGCAGCGCTGCATCGTGTGGGCAGGCGGGTTCATGATCGTGGGCTACCTGGGCACCTTCCTCGCGCCGAATATCACGACGGTCATGCTCGGGCTGACCTCGGCTCACATTGGCAAGGCAACGGCTCTTGTCGCCTCGGTCAGCCTGTTGAGTTCGACCCTTCGAGACAAGAACTCGCGGGCAACCGGATTCGCAACGCTGGCGATGGTGACTCCCGCCGTCTACGTCGTTGTCCCGATCCTGGCCAGCTTCCTAGTCGGCTCGTTCGGCTGGCGCTGGGTCACCGTGATCTGGCTGCTGGGCGGGGGGCTGGTCTTCGTCTCGGGCCTCAAAGTTCTGTCCCCTCACCGGCCCCATGTGCCACGACGGGGTGAAATCTGGACACCGTTGCTCGCCGGGGTGGTCCTTGTCGGGCTGACCCAAATTGTCCGACTCGGAGCAAACGATGGATTGACCACCGAGCCCATGGCCGTAGCCCTGGGCGCCACAGCCATCGGCGCTGGAACGCTGGTGCTGCTCATGCGCAAGCTCTCCGTGCCGAGCATGTCCTTTTCCTTGCTTCGACATGGCAGCCTCGTGACGCTGCTCCTCGTACTCATCCTCTTCTGCTTCTCAAACCTATGGTTCTACGGAACCGTCGGCGCCCAGTACGTCTACAGCATGACGGTCTTCCAGGTCAGCCTAATTTTCATTCCGATTCAACTTGCCGGCATCCTCGGCGCCAGATACTCAGGCCGACTCGTGAAAGCGCGCGGACTGACGTTCACAGGCACCTCGGGCATTCTCATCTGCGCCGCCATGTGCTTTCTCTGCTGGTTCCAGACCGTCACAATCTCGATCGTCGTCCCAGTGCTCCTTCTGATGGTCTTCGGCGCCTGCGCGGCAGGCGCAGCCGGGACCGTCACGAACTCAGTCATGAGCCTGGCCCCGGAGGGAGACGAAGGACGGACGTCGGCATTCCGCAGCGCAGCGGTGAGCTTGGGGACGTCCCTTGGGACCGTGTTCCTGTCAGCAATCGTCTTCACCACGATGACATCATCAATGAGCAGCCAGAGCAGCTCAACGGGGCTCAGCCTCGACGGCGCCACGCAAATCGCCAAGGCCGTTATCCACGGGGCGAGTTCTGAGGAAGTCGCCTCCCAGTACAGCGTCCCGGTGGCAGTGGTGGACGAGATCACCTCCTACGAGCGACAGGCCGCCGTCGAGGGATTTCGCGCACAAGGCCTTGGTAGCGGGGTCATGCTCCTGGCCGCTGCAGGGCTGTTCTACGCCGCACGACGGCGCATCGACCGGAACGACGCCGCCATGGACGAACGCGAGAGCCAGCCTGTGTGAGGGCAGTCGCCCTGGAGATCAACCGGTGCTCGTCGGTACTGCATCGCGAAAAGTAGCCGTGGAATCCGCACCTGAGGGCCCCGTGCGTGCCGTGCCGATCCATCGGCACTGCAGATCCACCCCGCCGGTGGCCGATGGCGGGGAATCAGCCTGGACCACGGGCACGGCCGTTGCGATGAGCGTCCAGGGCTGGTTCGACGGCCAGCGCGACCGCGATGTGGGTCCACGGCCACCCGATCAAGGCGCGACCGCCCAGCACACGCCGGCGACCCAACGGGGATACGCCCAATCGCGAGCCTGCCAACAGCCGCTTCGCGAGTAGAGTCCGCGAATGAAGCCCAGCGCGAAGCGCCTCGCCGTCGTCGCAGCAAT
>WLND01000225.1 GCA_009726075.1 Actinomycetota bacterium | reverse complement strand
CCGGTCATTTGCACCGGATAGTGGCTGAAACGACCAGTCGTTTGCACCGGATGGTGGCTGAAACGACCAGTCGTTTGCACCGGATAGTGGTTGAAACGACCAGTCGTTTGCACCGGATAGTGGACGAAACGACGGGGGAGGGGTTGGCTCTTGGTTTCGGGTTGGTCACGACACGCGGTTTCCGCTTGACGTTTTCGCCCGGCCGGGTCATTCTCTTCCTGCGCAAGCAGATCCCGCGCACGAAGCTCGACCAACGAGGACGACCCTGAGCAGGCCGACACAAGCACGCTGTCGTGTGCCGAAGCCGCCGGGCAAGTCGAGGATTGTCGAGGAACGGCCGGGGTTCGACAGCGGTGTGCCCTTCGGGTATGCTGCTGCTTTGCTCTGCCCACACCCCCCGGCTAAGACGCCCGACCGCCATTTCGACCTCGACGCTGATTTCGCGTCATCGAATTGACAAGTCGGGCCAATTGCCGTGGCTCAGGGCGGTGCGTAAGCCACCAGCGCCCCTGGAAGGAATTACTCTTGGCCGCCACGCGTACGTCGCATGTCACGCCGCTCTCCCCCGATCTGATTCGGGCCTCATTCGCCAAGATTCGCGAGCCACTCGCCGCACCAGACCTGCTCGCCCTCCAGACGGCCAGCTTCGACTGGCTGCTCGGCGGAGCCGACTGGCAGGCGCGCGTGAAGGCCGTCCTCGCCTCCGGCAACACCGAGATCCCGCAGGCCTCCGGCCTGACCGAGATCTTCGAGGAGATCAGCCCGATCGAGGACTTCGCTGGCGCCATGTCGCTGTCGTTCCGCGACCACCGCTTCGAGCCGCCCAAGTACACCGTTGACCAGTGCCGCGACAAGGACTTCACCTACTCCGCGCCGCTCTTCGTCACCGCCGAGTTCATGAACAACGAAACCGGCGAGATCAAGTCCCAGACCGTCTTCATGGGCGACTTCCCCCTGATGACCGACAAGGGCACCTTCATCATCAACGGCACCGAGCGTGTCGTGGTGTCGCAGCTCGTTCGTTCGCCCGGCGCCTACTTCGAGCGCTCGGTCGACAAGGCAACCGACAAGGACGTCTTCGTCGCCAAGATCATCCCGAGCCGCGGCGCCTGGCTTGAGTTCGAGATCGACAAGAAGGACCTCGTCGCCGTCCGGGTTGACCGCAAGCGCAAGCAGCCGGTCACCGTGCTCCTCAAGGCTCTCGGCATGACCACCGAGGAGATCACCGAGCGTTTCGGCCAGTACGAGACCTTCATGGCGACCCTCGAGAAGGACCACATCGGAAGTCAGGAAGATGCGCTCCTCGACATTTACCGCAAGCTCCGTCCGGGCGAACCGCCGACCGTCGAGAACGCACGCAACCTCCTCGACAACTTCTACTTCAACCCCAAGCGCTACGACATGGCCAAGGTCGGGCGTTACAAGGTCAACAAGAAGCTCGGGCTCGACCTGCCGCTGACGCAGAGCGTCCTGACCCGCGAGGACATCGTCCAGGCCGTTGAGTACCTCGTGCGGCTGCACGCTGGTCTCTCGACGATGGAGGGTCCGCGCGGCGAGGTGCAGGTCGAGACAGACGACATCGATCACTTCGGCAATCGTCGCCTTCGCACCGTCGGCGAGTTGATTCAGAACCAGATCCGAACCGGCCTGTCGCGCATGGAGCGCGTCGTGCGCGAGCGGATGACGACCCAGGACGTCGAGGCGATCACGCCGCAGACGCTCATCAACATTCGCCCGGTTGTCGCCTCCATCAAGGAGTTCTTCGGCACCTCGCAGTTGTCGCAGTTCATGGATCAGACCAACCCGCTCGCGGGCCTGACCCACAAGCGTCGACTCTCGGCCCTCGGCCCAGGTGGTCTGTCGCGCGAGCGTGCCGGCTTCGAGGTTCGCGACGTCCACCCCTCGCACTACGGCCGCATGTGCCCGATTGAGACCCCTGAAGGCCCGAACATCGGCCTCATCGGCTCGCTCGCAACCTACGCGCGCATCAATGCGTTCGGCTTCGTCGAGACCCCGTACCGCAAGGTCGTCAATGGTCGGGTCACCGATGACATCGACTACCTGACCGCTGACGAGGAAGACCTGCACGTCGTGGCCCAGGCGAACACCACGATCGATGGCGACGGCAACATGACCGATCCCAAGGTCCTCGTGCGCCGTAAGGGCGGCGAGGTCGACTACATCCTGGCCAACGACGTTGACTACATGGACGTCTCACCGCGCCAGTTGTGGTCGGTCGCAACCGCGATGATCCCGTTCCTCGAGCACGACGATGCAAACCGCGCCCTCATGGGCTCGAACATGCAGCGTCAGGCAGTGCCCCTGCTGCGCTCGGAGGCACCGCTCGTCGGCACCGGCATGGAGTTCCGTGCGGCCTACGACGCCGGTGACATCATCACGGCCAAGCAGGCTGGTGGCGTCACCGAGGTGTCCGCCGACTTGGTCACTGTCGCGAATGACGACGGCTCATCGACGACCTACCGGATCGAGAAGTTCCACCGCTCGAACCAGGGCACCTGCTTCAACCAGCGCCCGATCGTGTCGGAGGGCCAGCGGGTCGAGATCGGCCAGGTACTTGCTGACGGCCCGTCGACCGAACTCGGCGAGATGGCGCTTGGCAAGAACCTCCTCGTGGCATTCATGTCCTGGGAGGGCCACAACTACGAGGACGCGATCATCCTCAACCAGCGGCTCGTGCAGGACGACGTCCTGTCATCGATTCACATCGACGAGCATGAGGTCGATGCGCGCGACACCAAGCTCGGCCCGGAGGAGATCACCCGCGACATCCCCAACGTTGCCGAGGAGGTGCTGGCAGATCTCGACGATCGCGGCATCATCCGCATCGGCGCCGACGTGGTGCCCGGCGACATCCTCGTTGGCAAGGTGACGCCGAAGGGCGAGACCGAGCTGACCCCGGAGGAGCGCCTGCTGCGTGCGATCTTCGGAGAGAAGGCGCGCGAGGTGCGCGACACCTCACTGAAGGTGCCGCACGGCGAGTCGGGCAAGGTCATCGGCGTTCGCGTCTTCGACCGCGACGAGGGCGACGAGTTGCCCCCGGGCGTGAACCTGCTCGTGCGGGTGTACATCGCGCAGAAGCGCAAGATCACCGAGGGCGACAAGCTTGCAGGCCGCCACGGCAACAAGGGTGTTATCGCCAAGATCATGCCCGCCGAGGACATGCCGTTCCTTGAGGACGGCACCCCGGTCGATGTCGTGCTCAACCCGCTCGGCGTGCCTGGTCGTATGAACATCGGCCAGATTCTCGAGACGCACCTGGGCTGGGCAGCCGCGACCGGGTGGAAGGTCGATCCTGCTGATCCGCGGGCCAAGACCCTTCCCGAAGCCGTGCGCGAAGCACCGCGTCGGACGAAGGTCGCAACCCCGGTGTTCGACGGCGCGCGCGAGGACGAGCTTGCGCTCGTGCTCGAGTCGACGCTGCCGACCGCTGACGGGCTCACCCTCGTCGGCGCCGACGGCAAGGCGAACCTCTTCGACGGTCGCAGTGGCGAGCCCTACCCGGGCCGCGTCACCGTCGGCTACATCTACATCCTCAAGCTGCTGCACCTTGTCGACGACAAGATTCACGCACGCTCGACCGGTCCGTACTCGATGATCACCCAGCAGCCGCTCGGTGGTAAGGCCCAGTTCGGTGGCCAGCGGTTCGGTGAGATGGAGGTGTGGGCCCTCGAGGCGTACGGCGCTGCCTACGCACTGCAGGAGCTCCTCACCATCAAGTCCGATGACGTGCTCGGTCGCGTGAAGGTGTACGAGGCCATCGTCAAGGGCGAGAACGTCCCGGAACCGGGCATCCCTGAGTCCTTCAAGGTGCTCGTCAAGGAGATGCAGTCGCTGTGCCTCAACGTTGAGGTGCTCTCGAGCGAGGGTGTCTCGATCGAGATGCGCGACACGGACGACGACGTCTTCCGCGCAGCCGAAGAACTCGGCATCGACCTTTCTCGCCGTGAGCCGAGCAGCGTCGACGAGCTCTAGCCCGCCGGGGCCTGCCCCCTGCGAAGAGCACCAAGCCACACTGACGATCGAAACGAACGAAGGACACCAACAGTGCTAGACGTCAACTTCTTCGATGAACTGCGAATCGGCCTTGCAAGCGCGGACGACATCCGGACCTGGTCCTATGGCGAGGTGAAGAAGCCCGAGACCATCAACTACCGCACGCTCAAGCCTGAGAAGGATGGCCTGTTCTGCGAGAAGATCTTCGGGCCGACCCGCGACTGGGAGTGCTACTGCGGCAAGTACAAGCGGGTGCGCTTCAAGGGCATCATCTG
>WLND01000224.1 GCA_009726075.1 Actinomycetota bacterium | reverse complement strand
GCTGCTTGCCCTCGTTGCATTCGGGTTCATCTACCTGCCGCTCATCGTCATCCTCATCAACTCGTTCAGCACGAACAAGTCGCTCACCTGGCCGCCGAGCGGCTTCACGACCGAATGGTGGGGTCGGGCCGTCGACAGCACCGGCGTGCGCGAGGCCCTGCTCACCTCCGTGCTCGTGGCGACCGCGGCGACCGCCGTGGCGCTCGTGCTGGGGATCCTTGCCGCCCTCGTCATCGCCCGATATCGATTCTTCGGCCGCGAGTCGATCTCGCTGCTCGTCGTGCTGCCAATCGCCCTTCCCGGCATCGTCACGGGTATTGCGCTCAACAACGTGTTCACCTCGTACCTCGGCGGCCTCACCTTCCTCACCCTCGTCGTCGCGCACGGCACCTTCTGCATCGTCGTGATCTACAACAACGCGCTCGCCCGACTACGGCGGCTCGGCGGCAACGTCGAGGAGGCGTCCTCCGACCTCGGGGCCGGGGGCTGGACCACGTTCCGGCTCGTCACCTTCCCCCTCATGAAGTCGGCGATCATCGCGGGCGGCCTCCTCGCCTTCGGCCTGTCCTTCGACGAGATCATCGTCACGACCTTCACCGCCGGGCCCGGCATCACCACGCTGCCGATCTGGATCTACCAGAACCTGTTCAGGCCGAACCAGGCGCCGATCGTCAACGTCGTCGCCGCCGCGCTCATCCTCGTGAGCATCGTCCCGATCTACGTCGCCCAGCGCTTCTCAAGCGACACGAACCGGGGCGGCGGCATCCTCTAGGGAGCCGGCGCGCCGGCAGCAGCGGCGTTTGGGCGGGAACATGTCGCTCCACACCCCTGAACCACCGGCCGGCGCGACATCTAGCCGCCCAAACGGCGGCTAGCGGCGCTGGGCCCGCCGAACGTGGGCACCTCGGGCGCGTGATGCGCTCCCCGTGCCCCATGCTGGTGCCATGGCCGACGACAGCATCGCGTGCGGATCGGTGACGATCCCGCGGTCCGAGCTATCGGTGCGGTTCTCGCGCTCGTCCGGGCCCGGCGGCCAGGGGGTCAACACGACCGATTCGCGGGTGCAGCTCACCTTCGACCTCGCCGGCTCGCCGAGTGTGCCCGAGCGGCTGCGCGAGCGGGCACTGCGCCGGCTGTCGGCCAAACTCGTCGATGGCTGCCTTGTCGTGAGCGCATCTGAGCAGCGTGCCCAGCTGCAGAATCGTCGGGCGGCAGAGCAGCGCCTGGCCGAGATGCTCGCCGCAGCCTTCGCCCCACCGCCCCGTCCGCGCCGTCCGACTCGGCCGACCAAGGGGTCGACGGAACGACGCATCAAGGAGAAGAAGGGACGGGCCGTGACGAAGCGACTGCGAGGATCGGCCAGCCACGATAGCGACTGAGCGCGCCGCCGCCAGCGGTCGTCCTCGGCGGACTCCAGGTCGCGTAGGCTGACGACCGTGGCACGAGGCGATGGTTTGCTGTCCCATGATCTACTGCCAGGCGAGAAGGGCCCGCGGGATGCCTGCGGGGTTTTCGGCGTATGGGCTCCTGGCGACGACGTCTCGAAGCTCACCTACTTCGGCCTCTACGCGCTGCAGCATCGCGGCCAGGAGTCAGCCGGCATCGCAGTCAGCGACGGCAGCCACATCGTGGTCTTCAAGGACATGGGCCTGGTGTCGCAGGTCTTCAACGAGGCCAGCCTCGAATCCCTCAAGGGCCACGTCGCCATCGGCCACACCCGCTACTCGACGACCGGCGCCAGCATCTGGGAGAACGCCCAGCCAACCTTCAGGTCGACGGCCACCGGCCACCTTGCCCTTGGCCACAATGGCAACATCACGAACGCCCCGGAGCTCGCCCGTCGCCTCACCGCCCTGTCGCAGACATCCGGTGAACTGCCGCTCGACACCGGCGTGAACATGACGAGCGACACCGATGTGCTCACCGCACTCATCGCAGCGCATCCCGATTTGAGCATCGAGGCGGCGGCGATGCACGAGTTGCCGCACGTGCGCGGCGCCTTCTCACTGGTCTTCATGGACGACGACGCGCTGTACGGCGCGCGCGACCCGCAGGGCATCCGGCCGCTCGTGCTCGGCAGGCTGGACCGGGGCTGGGTGCTCGCGAGTGAGACAGCGGCCCTCGACATCGTCGGGGCATCGTTCGTGCGCGAGATCGAGCCGGGCGAGCTCATCGCCATCGATGAGCAGGGCCTGCGCTCGCAGCGGTTTGCTGCGGCCGAGCCAAAGGGCTGCCTGTTCGAATACGTCTACCTCGCGCGCCCCGACACGACGATCGCCGGTCGCGGAGTGCAGGCCACGCGGGTCGAGACCGGACGAATCCTCGCTCGCGAGCACCCGATCGAGGCCGACCTGGTGATCCCGGTCCCGGAGTCCGGCCGATATGCCGCGATCGGGTATGCGCAGGAGTCGGGCATCCCCTTCGCTGAAGGCCTCGTGAAGAACTCCTACGTCGGCCGAACGTTCATCCAGCCCTCACAGACGATTCGCCAGCTCGGCATCCGACTCAAGCTCAACCCCCTGCGCGACGTCATTGCGGGCCAGCGCCTGATCGTCGTCGACGACTCAATCGTCCGGGGCAATACGCAGCGGGCCCTCGTGCGCATGCTGCGCGAGGCCGGTGCCCGAGAGGTGCACGTGCGGATCTCGAGCCCTCCGGTGCAGTGGCCGTGCTTCTACGGCATCGATTTCGCGAGCCGGGCCGAGCTCATCGCCAATGGCCTCACGGTCGAGCAGATCTGCACGTCAGTCGGGGCCGACTCGCTGGGCTACGTGTCGCTCGACTCGCTGATCGAGGCAACCACCATCGAGAAGGACCGCCTGTGCCGGGCCTGCTTCGACGGCATCTACCCGGTTCAGATCCCCGAGCCGCAGGGCATCAGCAAGCACGTGCTTGACGGCATTGAGCGTCGCGTGGCGTCCGACGCCCTGGTCGACGTCGATGGGGTCTCGACTCGCACTGGCGGCGGGGCCGTCGACGCGCTGGGTCGGCCGTGAACACGAACGGCGGGGCTGCGTCATACGCGGCCGCCGGTGTCGATGTCGAGGCCGGTGAGCGGGCGGTAGCCCTAATGAAGGCCTCGGTGCAGGCGGCGCAGCGGCCCGAGACTGTCGGCGATTTCGGCGGATTCGCCGGCCTCTTCGACGCAAGTGCCCTCACGAAGTACCGACGGCCGCTCCTGGCGACCTCGACCGACGGGGTCGGCACCAAGATCGCCGTGGCGCGAGCCCTCGATGTTCACGACACGATCGGCATCGACCTCGTTGCGATGGTGGTCGACGACCTCGTGGTGTGCGGGGCCGAGCCGTTGTTCATGACCGACTACATCGCCACTGGATCGGTCGACCCGCAGCGCATCGCGGCCATCGTGTCCGGCATCGCGAACGGATGTCGTCAGGCGGGCTGCGCCCTGCTTGGCGGCGAGACCGCCGAGCACCCGGGGCTGATGGCGCCCGATGAGTACGACGTTGCCGGGGCCGGCACGGGGGTTGTCGAAGCCGATCGGCGGCTCGGCCCGGATCGGGTGCGCGCCGGCGATGTCGTGCTGGCGCTCGCCTCGTCCGGACTCCACTCGAACGGATACTCCCTGGCCCGTTACGTGCTGCTCGGCGAGGGCAGACTGGGCCTGAACGCGCATGTCGCCGACCTCGGACGCACGATCGGCGAGGAGATGCTCGAGCCGACCCGGATCTACGCGCTGGACTGCCTGGCCTTGGCGGCGGGGGTCGATGTGCACGCCTTCAGCCATGTGACGGGCGGCGGGCTCGCGGCAAATATCGCTCGGGTGCTGCCGGGCAACCTCGCCGCCGACATCGATCGCGCAACCTGGAGCCCGCCCCCGATCTTCGGCCTGATCGGCAGCGAGGGTTCAGTAGCCCAGGATGAACTCGAGCGCACCTTCAACATGGGCATCGGCATGGTTGCTGTCGTGCCGGTCGAGGCGGTCGACGACGCCATTGCGCTGCTCGCGGCCAGGGGCGTTCTCGCGTGGGCGTGCGGACGGGTACGGGACCGAAGCGACGGAGAGACGGGCGACGCCCAGGCGAAGGGCGGCGGTGGCGGGGCTGTCAGTGTGATCGGCCAGCATCGGCCGGTCTAGCTTCGGTCGCTGACCCTACTTGGCGGCGGCAGAGTCCTCGTCGTCGTCCTCAGCGCCATCGGCGTCGTAGTACTTCGCGTAGGGATCGTCCGCATACGGATCGTCGTCATCCTCGCGTTCGCTCTCGACCGGTGGGTCGACGTGCGCGTGATCACCCGTCGTCAGTTCAGCCTGCAGCCGATCGAAATCGGTCTG
>WLND01000223.1 GCA_009726075.1 Actinomycetota bacterium | reverse complement strand
TTGGGTCGGGGGCCGCGTCGTGCGACCTCATCGCCCGGGTCCTCACCCTCGATGATGGCACCTCCCTTGAATTCGACGGCCTCGTAGTGGCCTCGGGCATCAGGCCGCGCCGCCTGCCTATCCCCGGCCCCGGCGGCGGCAGGTTCGCCCTTCGAACCGCCGATGACGCCCTGCGCATCCGCGAGTACCTCTCCCCCGGCGCCACCGTGGTCATCATGGGCGCTGGTTTCATCGGCTGCGAGACCGCAGCCACCGCTCGTAAGCTCGGCTGCACGGTGCACGTGGTGGCCCTCGACGAGCAGCCGATGGTGCGGCCGCTGGGTGCCGACCTCGGCGCGGCCATGCGCCAGCGGCATGAAGCGCAGGGCGTCCACTTTCATCTCGGGCACACCATCGATGCCTTCCACGGCGCCACCTCGGTCGAATCCGTCTCGCTGAGCAATGGCACTGAACTGCCTGCCAGCGTCGTGGTCGAGGCGGTCGGTTCGGTGGCGAACACCGAGTGGCTGCGGGGCAATGACCTTGACCTCTCGGACGGCCTCCTCGTCGACAGCGCCATGCAGGTGAGCACCGACCTGGCGCCGGTCGTGGCGGTCGGCGACCTGGCCCGGCACCCGAACAGCCTCTTCGGAAACATCGCACGGCGAATCGAGCACTGGAACATCCCGACCGAAACCGGTCGCCGAGCAGGGGCCACCCTCGCCGCGCTGCTTCGCGGCGAGGATCCCGATCGGTCGCCGTTCGCTGCCATGCCCGCCTTCTGGTCAGACCAGTACGACGTCATGCTCCAGTCATTCGGGATGCCCGGCATCGCGACGTCGAGCACGCTGGCCTCCGGGTCCCTCAATGGTGCCTGCATCGTCGAGTACTCCGACTCATCAGGCCTCGTGGGCGTGGTCGGAGTCAACCAAACCGCTGAAGTCGCCCCGTACCGCAAGCTCCTGCTCGCCCGCCAGTAGCCGAAAGGACCCGCGTGTCCGAAACCCTCTCCCTTGGCGAACGCCGTCAGGAGGCCCTCGATCACGCAGCGGGGCTCGTCGCCCGCGCGTGGGCCGAGTTCGATCAGGCTCGTGATGTCGAGACCTTGACGTCGACAGAACTACAACGCGCACTGAGCAGCCCGCTCCCCGAACGGGCGAGTGACGTCGTCGCCGGGCTCGACACGGCAGCGGCAGTCCTCGATGCCTCGCTTGCCCAGGCCCGTCCAAGGTACTTCGGCTACATCGGCTCGAGCGGCCTCGAGGTTGGTGCGCTCGCCGATCTCCTCGCCCACTCATACGACATCAATCTCGCCATCGATGCAGGGGCGGCGTCCTTGCTCGAGCGGCAGGCCGTGGGCTGGCTCGGCGAGTTCGTCGGCTACCCCGCGGTCTCAGGCTCCTTCACGAGCGGCGGAACCGTGAGCAATCTGACCGCTCTCGCAGCCGCTCGCGAACGCGCCGTGCCGGGTAGTCGCGCAGCAGGTCTCGGGGGCGTTCGCGTCGCCATGTACTGCTCCGTCGAGGCCCACTACTCGATCACCCGTGCCGCTGAGCTCCTCGGCATCGGCCGCGATCAGGTGCGTCCGATCCCGATCGATGGCGACCGGCGGATGAACCCGGCGCTCCTCGTTGAGGCGATCGCCGCCGACCTTGCGGCAGGGATCACTCCCGTCGCCGTGGTCTGCACCGCCGGCACGACCCTCACCGGCTCCGTCGACCGAATCGACCTCATCGCCGACGTGTGCGATCGCTTTGGCATCTGGCTGCACGTGGACGGTGCCTATGGCCTGCCCGCGGCCGGTGCGGCCGGCACTGCAGCCCTGTTCACCGGACTCGATCGCGCAGATTCGATCACGGTGGACTGCCACAAGTGGATGTTCGTGCCCAAGGCCTGCAGCGCCGTGCTCGTGCGCGACGTGCAGTCGCTCATCGCGACGTTCGCCCACGACGAGGCCTACGTGCCTCACGCAGATGATGAGATCAATGCCGTCGACGTCACCCTGGAGTACTCGCGTCCGGTTCGGTCCCTCAAGCTCTGGCTCGCATTCACGGTTCATGGCGCACTCGCCTTTCGCGAGGCGATTGCCCGCAACTGCGCTCAGGCCCAGTTCCTCTACGACGAATGCGGCCGGCACCCGCGACTCCAACGCCTGCCCACCCGTCCCCAGCTCTCGATCGTTCCCATCCGACACCTCGTGCCCGGGTGCCCCGACGTCGATGCCCACAACGCCTCCCTGACCGAGCGACTCCAGATCGACGGCCGCGTCTACGTCTCGCCCGCAACGATCGACGGGCACGTGTGGCTTCGTCCGTGCTTCACGAACTTCCGGACGACGACCGACGACATACGCCTCCTGATCGACGTCGTCGACAGCCTCGGAAACGACTGCGAGAGCCACGCACTAGTCTCACGAAATGGCACACATGGCCTCAGCGTCTGACGGCGAGGGCGTCCGATTCCCGGAGGGTGGCGACGGGCGACGCAGCACTGGAGCCACCGGCCGGGCGATTTTCGCTGACTGTGTCCGCAATGTGGATCCTGCGCTCACGGCTCGGATAGAGCACACGCGCGACTGGCGCTCCGGCTACCTCCGGCCCCTCCGCGACGTCGTCGCCGCTGCGGCAGTAAGCCCATCGGCCGCCCTGGCCGTGTCGCGCGACGGGCTCGACTCAGCCCACCGGCGATTTCGATTCGTCCGCGCGGGGGTCGACAGGTCACTTGACGAGGCAATGGCGGAATACCGGACTCCGGGATTCGGGTCCGTCACGGTCGAGGGCCGCATGCCCATCGAGCGTGACCTGTCGTTGCCCTACCGCGGCAAGCGGCTCTTCGGCTCCGACCTGCGCGCCCAGATCGACACCTGGGTGGCCGATGGCATCGCCGAGCCCAGTTTCGGCGTGGCACTGCACACGCTCATGGACAATCCCGAGTGGCTCGATCTTCGCGATGTCGACATCGCCCTCCTCGGAGCCGCCGCTGAGATGGGCCCGACCCGCTCACTGCTGCGATGGGGGGCCCGGGTCCACGCCGTCGACCTCCCGCGCCCGGAGGCCTGGCAGCGGCTTATCGACATCGCACGCAACACCGCCGGGTCACTTCGCGTGCCCATTCGGCTCGATGAGGCGGGCACCGGCCCACTCGTTCTTGACGGAGTCATCCACCCCGAGGACGACACGGCCGTCGCCGAGGTCGCCGGGGCAGACCTGCTCACCGAGGCTCCAGAACTTCGCACCTGGCTCGCGTCGATCCCGGGCCCCTTCGTCCTCGGCACGTACGTCTATGCCGATGGCGCAACGCACGTCCAGTTATCCATGGCGGCAGATGCCATCGCGGCGGATCTCCTCGCGGCCGGCAACGACATCACGCTCGCGTACCTCGCCACCCCGACCGACGTCTTCATGGTGCCGATGGAGGCCGTCGAGGAGTCACGACGTCGCTGGCAGGCCCGAGGCGTCACGGGCACGCTGCAGTCCCCCCTGCGGCTGCTCAACCAGTTTCAGCCGAACTACCCCGACACCCTGTTCACCGGCAGCGGGATCGAAGTCGGCCTCAATGACTCGCTGGTGCCGCAGCAGGGCCCGAACTACGCCCTCGCCAAGCGCCTCCAGCGGTGGCGGGCCCTGAGTGCGCGATCGGCAGGCACCCGAGTTTCTCTCAACCTTGCTCCCGCGACCCGCACCCAGTCGGTGGTGAAGAATCGAGTGCTGTCTGCGGCGTACGCCGGCGCCGGACGTTTCGGCATCGAGGTATTCGAGCCCGCAACGTCCACAGCACTCATGGCCGCCCTCCTCGTTCACGACCTTCGCAACCCGAACTCCGCAGCCGACCCATCGACCCCCCTGGACAATCCGATGGACCTGTTTGTCCAGGGCGCCAACCACGGCGGCCTGTGGCGGGCCGCCTACTCACCGAGGTCGGTTCTCGGCATCGCCGCGCTCCTCGGCATGTTCGAGTCACGCGCCTGACCGCCCCCCGCACGAGCGGCGTTCACTGCTCGCCGGCACGTACGATGCCGGAGTGCCTCAGTTTCCGAAACATCGATCCTTGGCGGTCGCGCTCCTCAGCACGGTGATCGTCGGCGTGACGTCGACGGGCGCTGCCCGGGCCGACGAGCCGGCTCCCGTTCCCACAGCATCGGCATCAGCCTCCCCCGAAGCGCCATCCCCGACGGTGGCGCCGCCCGCACCCGATGAGCGCACCGTCCTCCCGCTCCGCCGCGGCGACCACGGCACCCTCGTGTCGGTCGCGCAGCAGCGCCTGCGCTGGCTCGGCTACGACATCAGCCGTGCCGAAATCACGTCGGAGGAGTTCG
>WLND01000222.1 GCA_009726075.1 Actinomycetota bacterium | reverse complement strand
GGACAGGCTACGGTCTGTCTAGACAACTTCGGGGGCATAGGTAGTTTCTATAGATGCACCCCACTAGTGTTGCGGCGTGCTGACACTAGAAGAGCGGATCGGGCAGCTGGAGTCGCGATTCGAGATCAACGACCTGCTCGTCCGCTATGCGGTCCTCCTGGATGACCGGCGGTTTGGCGAGGTGGGCGAGCTGTTCACGAGCGATGGCGTTTTCGCGTCGCCGAACAGTGTCACGACCGGTCGGGCGGCGATCGTCGAGAACTTCCGAGCGAAGCACGCGCCATTCATCATGACGATGCATGACCCCCACGCCAGCGCCGTCTTCTTCACCTCGAGTGAGCAGGCACGTGGAACCGTCCTCGGGTACGCCGAGTTGGCGAACGATGAGCACACCATCGTCACGAATATCCGGTATCAGGATGACTACCGACGTGAGGACGGCAGCTGGAAGTTCGAGAAGCGGCACGTTCTGTCCGTGTACGGCATGACCGTGGCGGATTTTGTCGCCGGTCGCGCCGGGGATGCCGACCGCAAGCGGTGGCCCAATCGACCGGTGGCGGCGGCGGAGTGCCCCGATGCCGAGCAGCGGTTCCCTGGCTACCTGGTCGCACCATGACAACCACGGCCTGCACCGGCGGTAGCGTCGAGCTCGGCGGCCTCTACAACGTCCGCGACCTCGGCGGCTATCGGACTTCCGACGGCGGAACCGTGCGCCGGGGGATGCTCTTTCGCGCATCGAGCCTGCACCGCCTCACCGACCCAGACGCGTGGGCCGCGTTCGGGGCCGGTGCCGTGATCGACCTGAGGTACGACCGGGAGAGCCTGGCCTTTCCCCTGCCCGACTTCATCGAGTCGCATACGCACTCGCCATTTCTGCCCAATGGCTGGGAGATCGATCCGCAGCTGCGCGCCCTGCCCCCCGCCGAGTTCCTCGCCAAGGTGTTCTACGACATGGTCGCCTTTGGGGGAGACACCGTGCGGACGGTGCTTGCCGAACTCGATCGCGACGAGGCCTATCCCGCGATCTTCTTCTGCATGGCCGGCAAGGACCGCACCGGAGTGCTGGCCGCGGTGCTGCTTTCGCTGCTCGGTGTCAGCGACGAGGACATCGTCGTGGACTTCGAGCTCAGCGGTGACGAGGTGGTTGCCCTGGTCGAGTACCTGAAGAATCGTGAGAACATCGAAGACCACCCCATGATGAACCAGCCCGAGGAGCTTCTTCGCGCGCCCCGGGAGGCGATGGAGATATTCCTCCCAGAAGTGCAGGCGGAATTCGGCGGCATCCCGGGCTGGGTTCGGGGGCTGCAGGTGCCGGACGCCACTATTGCGGCGCTCCGGGCCAGGCTGGTCGACTAGGCATATGTCGTCACTCGCGGTCTATGCCGGTCGTTCCAGCGGCGAGCCCCGGGCTCGTCGTCCATAGGTTTGAGTTCACGGGCACATGATCAGCGAGCGCCTGGTCTGCCACCGACGAAAGGAGCAATCGTGATCGAGCGTCGCGAATTGTACATCGACGGCCAGTGGTCGGCCCCGGCCGGTGGAGACGTCATCACCGTTGACGAGGCGGCCACCGAGGAGATCATCGGGACCGTTCCTGCGGGCGAGGGTGCCGACGCCGAGCGGGCGATCCTCGCCGCCCGGCGGGCGTTCGACGCATGGTCGACGACACCGATTGCCGACAGGGCCGCCGTAGTGCAGGCACTGGCAGACGGCCTCCGGGCACGTGAGGGCGAGCTTGCGGAGATCATGGCCAGGGAGGTCGGCACACCGCTGGCCATCTCCGTTCGGGTGCAGGTCGGGCTTGCCGCTTCGGTGTTCGAGTCGATGGCTCAGGCGGCGCTCGAGCTGCCGGCCGAGGAGCGAATCGGAAATTCGCTCGTCATCCGAGCAGCAGCCGGCGTTGTGGGCGCGATTACCCCCTGGAACTACCCGCTCTACCAGCTCGCGGCCAAGGTTGGCCCCGCGCTGGCGGCCGGATGCACGGTCGTGGTGAAGCCGAGCAGCGTGGCGCCGCTCGCGACCTTCGTGCTCGCCGACATGGTCCATGAACTCGGCCTCCCTGCGGGCGTGTTCAACCTCGTCTCGGGCAGGGGTGCGCTCGTGGGCGAGTTGCTCTCCTCGCATCGTGAGGTCGACATGGTGAGCCTCACCGGATCGACCGGTGCAGGAGTGCGCGTTGCCCAGGCCGCGGCCCCGACGATCAAGCGGGTGGCCCTCGAACTCGGCGGCAAGTCGGCGTTTCTCCTTGCCCCCGGAGCCGACCTCGAGGCAGCACTCGGGGCGGCCGTTCGCGGGTGCTTCGTCAACAACGGACAGACCTGCTCGGCGACGACGCGTCTCATCGTGCCGCGCTCGGTGCTTGCCGAGGTCGAGTCCCGTGTCGCAGCCGCTGTTGAGGCGTTCGTCGTCGGCAATCCGCTGGACCCGCAGACCGATCTCGGCCCGGTGGCTTCCTCCGGTCAATTCCGGACGGTCAAGGACTACATCGATATCGGCATGACCGAGGGCACGCTCATTGCGGGTGGTCCCGGTGCGGTCGAGGGTCAGGATCGCGGCTATTTCGTTCGGCCCACGGTGTTCAGCAGGGTTGCGTCGAAGGCGCGGGTCGTGCAGGAGGAGATCTTCGGCCCGGTGCTCGTCATCGTGCCCTACGACACGCTCGACGAGGGTATTGCGATCGCCAATGACAGTGAGTTCGGACTCTCGGGCGCGGTTTGGGCCGCGGACGTCCCCGAGGCCGTGCGCATCGCCAAGCGCATCCGCACCGGTCAGGTCGCCATCAATGGCGGACGCTTCAACGCGCACGCGCCGTTCGGCGGGTTCAAGACCTCGGGCGTTGGCCGCGAACTTGGCCACCACGGTCTGCTCGAGTACTTCGAACTCCAGAGCCTGCAATTCCCGTCCGCTGACGTCCTCGGCAATTTCGGCGAGATGGTGTAGTGCTGCCGGCGGAGATCCTGCTCGTTCGGCACGCCCTGCCCGAGCCTGACGGCACGAAGGATCCAGGGCTGGGCGCCATCGGCATCGGTCAGGCCCAACGCCTGGCGGCGTGGCTGGCTGACGTCCGCATCGATGCTGTCTACTCGAGCCACCTCAAGCGAGCCGTGCAGACAGCGACCCCGCTGGCCCAGGCTCGCGGCCTCGATGTGGTCGTCGACGAAGGCCTGCGCGAGTGGATCTCGGATGCCCCCGCGTACCAGCAGGTCGAGAACCTCACCGATTCGGCGCGGGCGGCCGCCTGGAACGAGGGCCGATTCGAGGACTTCCTGCCTGCGCATGACGCGGACGATCTGCGAGCGAACATGGTCCGGACGGTCCGGGCCATCGGCCTCGCTCACCTCGGGCAGCGGGTGGTGGCGGCGAGCCACGGGGGAGCGTCCAACACCTTCCTCGCGGAGGTCGTCGGCAGTTCGCGCCGGTTCTTCTTCAACCCGGGATACACCTCGATCTCACGCCTTCAGGTTCATCCGGACGGCAGATTCGTCCTCATGTCGATCAACGAGACGGCGCACCTGGACACCCCGTCCCCGTGAGCGCGGCTACGGGCGGGCGATCGGCGCACCGGCGTTGACACCGACCGGGGTGAGGTTCATAGTTGTCTACACAACTCCGATTCATGACGCACCGCACCCAGATTGACCGCATGCTGATTGACCGTATCCAGACCATCCGCAGCTGACCGGGAGCCCCCATGACCGAACTCGCCGACGCCGACGTCTCCGAAGTTATCCCGGAGTACCTGCCAAGCACGATCCTCGACGGGGCAGCCCGCGAGGAGGCCATGGGGATGATGCGCCGGCTGGTTGCGCACACCCGGAACAAGACCACGGATCAGGCGGAGTCGACCTTCGAGGAGCCGGTCGACAACTACCTCGATGAGGAGCTGTTCGCGGCTGAGATCGAGCTGATCTTCAAGCGCATCCCGCTGCCGTTGGCACTGTCGTGCGAGCTGCCCGCCAAGAACTCCTACAAGGCGATTGAGGTCGTCGGGGTGCCCGTCGTGATGACGCGCGACTCCAAGGGCGTCGTGCACGCGATGCTCAATGTCTGCCGCCACCGCGGGGCGCTCATCTGCCAGGAGGGCACCGGGACCTCACGTGCGCTCACCTGCCCGTACCACGCCTGGTCCTACGGGCTGGATGGCAATCTCAACGGTATCTACGGCGAGCACACGTTCGGCGAGTTCGACAAGTCATCGCGCGGGCTCATCACCCTGCCGGTCGTCGAGAAGGCCGGCATCATCTTCGTGTGCCTGACCCCGGGCCTGGAGATCGACATCGACTCGTGGCTCGGCG
>WLND01000221.1 GCA_009726075.1 Actinomycetota bacterium | reverse complement strand
GTGCGAGAGCCGATGAGAAACGGCTCTCGCACGGAGAAGGGCGGTTCCGGCGATGCCGGTGGGCTGATGACGGTCATATCAGGCTGATTCGACCACCTTGACGATGCCGGTTGCCCCATCGAGCTCCACCAGCGTGCCGGTGGGCAGCTTGTGGCTGGCACCCATGAGCGAGACTACGCACGGAACCCCGATCTCGCGGCTGACGATGACGGCGTGGCTGCCCGGGGCACCGATCTCGCAGATGACGGCACTCGCGATCATGAACAGCGGCACCCAGGACGGATCGGTCGTGGTGCACACGAGGATTTCGCCCGGCTCGAGCTCATCTGCGTGCGACAGGTCGGTGATGATGCGCGTGCGCGCGGTGACCGAGCCGGGAGACCCCGCGACGCCCTTCAACTCGGTACCGACCGCCTCGGCAGCGCCGCCGGCCTCGCCCTTCTTCGGCCACTCGCTGATCGGCGGGATCGGCTGACCATGCATCACGACGTAAGGCGGGTCGAGATCCTTGAGCGTGGCGAAGTCAACCGAGCGCTGCGACAGGGTCGCGGCCCAGCCCGACTGATCAGCGAGGAAGCCGTCGAGCTCGGAGTCGAGGAGCATGAAGATATCCATGGGGTCGGCGATCGCGCCCCGCTCGTGCATGCGGCGTCCGAGCTCGCGGAAGGCCAGCTTGGGCTCGTGGAACAGCTTGACCGCCGCATTCTTTCCGGCCTCGCGCATGCGGTACGAGGCCTGACCGGAGTTGATGCCGGCCGCGAGCATGCCTGCAGTTGCCTCGTCGCCAGCGACCAGGGCGGTGAGCTCCGCCTCGGCAGCGATGCGATTGGCCATGGCCTCCGCCGACCGAAGGGACGGAGCCATGCTGTCGTCCTGTCGGCGGACGCGGTCGATCATGTCGTAGGCCAGGGTCGGGTTGATGAGCCACGTGTCGGCGCTCAGCTCCCACTCGTTCACGCCCCGGTGGCCGAACTCCGTGAGCAACGCACTGAAGGCCGCATTGAACTCCGCGGCCGCGGGCAGGGCAGCCAGGCGGTCGCGCAGGCCGTCGACGCCCTGATCGAATGCCGCCACCAGTTCGGTCGAAGCGTTCACCGTGCGCGACAGCGCCCAGATGCGCTCGGGCACGCCCGCCGAGGCAACCTCGCCGAGCGCGGCGAAGATCGTGATGCCCAGCTCGGGCTTGCCGACTGCATCGGCGACGCCCTGCACGATCGCGGGGCCAACCGTTGCGCCGACCACGACCTGCGCGTAGACGTCCCAGGTTCGGTTCTGCCGCTTGGCCATCGCCCGGCCGTACTCGACGAGCTCAGCGTCGCTGACCTCGGAAAGGTTCGGCCGCGTGGCAACCCAGTCGCGGACCTCGGCCAGGAATTCGTCAAGCATCGGCTGCTGGCTATTGCCCAGGATGCCAGCGAATGTCGCCCCAAGAGCGGCCGAGCACTCCTCGTCGTTGTCACGCGGGTCCTCGACGTACTTCGGCACCGCGGGGTTCTGTCCGAAGAAACTCACATCAATGGCATCGGCGGTCAGGCCCGGCATGCGATGGCCGAAGATCCGTCCGACCGAGACCTGGTTGTAGAAGTACCCGCCCCAGGAGCCATAGGTCTCCGGCTGCGTCCAGAGAAACTCGCCCTCCTTGAACGTGCCCATGTGAATCCAGCCCCATGCAGTGCCGGGCACAACGCCCTGCTCCCAGGGGAGCGACCAGTTGAGCGGGGTGAACGGATCCGGGCCGACCTCGTCGGCATTGCCGCGCGTGTAGATGGGAAAGCGCTCGGTGGGCTGCGTATCGGCGATCCAACGATCCATGGGGGACTCCCTTGCCTTGGTCGGTCTGGTTGCGGTCGGTCTGGTTGCGGTCGGTCTGGCTGTGGTCGGTCTGGGGTTCTTGCCGGGTGAATCTTTCAGGACGAACACTAGGCGCGCATGATGACCGCCCGGTCGCCTTCCTTCCACATTCGGTCAAGCCGCCGGTAGGAGAACTTCCAGCCCTGCTCGGTGCGGACGACGCGGTCTGCGTACTCGGCGCCGATGAAGTAGTGCGTGACGCCGGGCGCGGACTCTCGGATGTGCTGCGAGATGAGGTACGTGCGGACCTCGGCGGTATCGCCGTCGACCTCGATCACGCTCTTGGCGACGAGGTGCTGGGTTGCGTCCAGGCCCGTCAACGCGCCCTCGATCATCGCGCGGATCGCCGAGGGTCCGATGGGATGCCCAAGGCTCCCCGCGTCGTACTCTGCATCGTCGGTGAACAGGGGTTCGAGGTCCGCGAAATTCTTGAAGTCGACGGCCCTCGAGTACCGGACGAGCAGATCGTCGATCTCCATCCGGTCGGAGATGGTCTGGAGGTCGAGCGTCACGCAGGCTCCTTCGGTAGCGGCGATGAACGATGTGAGGTGAGCGCCGGATGATGACGGGCCTCGCGGTACGAAACTAGACAGGCGCGGGAGTTTATGCAAGGCCTCTATAGAAATGACCTTCGATCTATGACACGCTAGCCAACACGCACACCATTGCCGTTGAGAGGGATCGTATGACTGCCGGACAGGCGAAGAACTGGGAGGACGTCAAGTCCTATGGCCTCGATACTGATGACGAACTGGAGTTACTCACCGCCCAGATCGAGTGCACCCTCATCTGGTCCGGCAAAGAGGGCTGGCCGATGGGCGTCATCGTGAACTTCATCTATCGTGACGGCATCTTCTGGCTCACGGCGAGCGAGGAGCGTCCGCGCATCGCCTCAATCCGCAAGGACCCGCGTGTCAGCATTGCAGTGACCTCCAAGGGATCTTCGGTGGTCGAGCGTCGATCGATCACCTACAAGTGCACCGCGATCGTGCACGACGATCGCGAAACCCTCGATCGGATCCTGCCTGAGTTCGCGGCGGCAATGCGCCCCGGCGAGCCGGAGAAGGCCGAGGCGTTTCGCACGATGCTCGACTCCCCCGGTCGCGTCATCCTCGAGCTCGTGCCGGTCACCCGCATCGGCTTCGACAGCGCCAAGATGTGGAAGGCGGCCGAGGGCGCACGTCCGAGCGACTCCCCCTCGGGTGCCCACTGAGCCTCGCTCGCTGATCGCCCAGTTCGCCGCCCACTCGATACAAGGAATGCAAGGACACCCATGCGATTCGACAACAAGATCCTCTTCGTCACCGGTGGCGCCAGCGGCATCGGACGGGCCACCGCGGCCCGCGTCGTTGCCGAGGGCGGCCGCGCCGCCATCGTCGACCTCGACCTAGCGACGGCGCAGGCCGTCGCGGCCGATCTGCCCGGCTGCATCGGGCTCGCGGCCAATGTGGCCGACGAGGCGCAGGTGCAGGCGGCCGTCGAGGCGACCGTGGCCCAGCTCGGTGGCATCGATGTCGTCCTCGCCTGCGCTGGGCACGCTGATTTCGGCCTGATCTCCGAATGGGATTCAGCGCGCTTCAACCGCATGCTGGAGGTCCATGTCGGCGGTACCTTCCTCACCGCCAAGTACACGAACCCGGTCATGCAGTCACGCGGCGGCGGGTCGCTCGTCACCATCGCGTCGACCGCAGCGCTCGTCGGGCAGAAGCTCAACGTTCCCTACGGAGCCGCAAAGGCTGCCATCACGGGGTTCACCCGGCAGTTCGCCCTCGAGGCCGCGCCCGCCGTGCGGGTCAACTGCGTTGCGCCCGGCCGCACGCAGACCGGCATGACCGAACCGCTGATGCTTGCGCGCGGCGGCTCGCTCGAAAAGGGCGCGGAGATGTTCGGGGCGAACGTTCCGCTCCAGCGGGTCGCGAAGGCCGAGGAACTCGCGGCAGTTGTGTGCTTCCTGCTCAGCGAGGATGCCAGCTTCATGACCGGAGCCACCGTCGTGGTCGACGGTGGCGAGACGATTCAGTCGCCACCACCGTTGCTCGAGCCGGGGACGGGTGCCGGTTTGGCCCGGTCAGTCCAGGAGCAGTGACCTGATCGATGCGATCTCGTCGGCAGAGAGGCCGCGCTGCAGGGCCCAGGCCTCGGCGCTGCCGTACATCTTTGTCATCCGGTCCAGGAAGGCCAGCATGGTCGCCGGGTCGGACGCGAAGATCCAGTCGGGGGCGTCAGCCAGCCCGTTGTCCTTGTACACCTGGGCGCTACGAATGCGCTCGATGATCGGGACCATGTTCGCCGTCGTGACGTGATAGTCGGCGGCGATGGTCTCGTGGTCGACGCCGAGGATCGCCAGGAGCATCGCCGTGACGATGCCGGTTCGGTCCTTGCCTGCGGTGCAGTGATAGACCACCGGATGCCGCTCGGGCGCGGCGATCTCGCGCAGCGCCATCATCACCGAGTCGCCGTTG
>WLND01000220.1 GCA_009726075.1 Actinomycetota bacterium | reverse complement strand
GGGCGTGGCATTGCGCAGGTGAGCATGCAGTGGGTCACGACCGCGCAGGACATGGTCACGAGGGTTGCGGCCGACCGCGAGCCCCTGCAGGAGGCGTTCGGGCTGGGCGAAGCGGCGGCCATCTGCGGCGTCGACTGGTCGCTGAGCGACCCGCATCGAGGCGGAGCGTCGGTGGCAATCCTGTCGTTTGGCGACGTCGCGAGCATTCGGCAGGTGGTGTACAAGCCGAAGGACATTCGCATCGAGGCGTCCTTCCAGCGGTTCGTCGCCCTGGTCTTCGATGAGCTGGGTGCGACCGGGGGCAAGCCGGCGCCCCTCATCACGCACCTGCTGCGAGACGGCTACGGTTACGCCTCCGTTATTCGCCATGAGCCATGCGCCCCCGAGCGGCTCGCGGCCTTCTACCGCAATGCCGGACGGCTCGCAGCGATCCTGCACCTGCTCGGCAGCTCTGACTGCCACTTCGAGAATCTCATCGCCTCGGGTGATCGGCTCCACCTCATCGATGCGGAGACGCTGTTCGAGGGCCAGACGGCCCGGCCGATTCCGGAGCCCGATGGCGGAAGCGTCGACCTCCTGCTCGACAGCGTCGTTCGTATCGGCATGTTTCCCCGTTGGGTCCAGCCTTCGGCCGGGTCAACGCCATACGACGTGAGCGCCCTGGGGGTGCCCTCAGCCAACTCCGAGGGCCGCCCATCACGAGCCGTGATCGACGTGAACACCGATGCCATGGCTTGGGGCACGCGGCCCGGCGTTCCTGTGCAGCCGCAGAGCCTGCCCGTGGCGGCATCGCTGGCCAACCCTGTTGACGATCACGTGCCCTCAATCGTCGAGGGCTTCCGCGAGGTCTACCGGATGGCCCTTGACCGCCGAGTGTCGGCCACGCTGGACGAGGCCATGGCGGGCTTCATCGGCCTGCCGCGGCGCCTGGTCCTGCGCAACACCACCACGTATTCGATTCTGCAGTCGAGGGCAACGTCACCGTCATGCCTGCGTTCGGGGCCGGACCGGGGCTTCGAACTCGACCGCCTCGCACGAAGCGCACTGATGGCGGAGGACAAGCCGGTGACCTGGTCGTGCTTCGAGGCAGAGGTGCACGACATGGACAACTTCGATGTGCCCTACTTCGACTTCACGCTCGGGTCGAGTGAGATCGTCGGAGGAGGCCGGACGATCGAGGGCATGCTGACCACGGACGGCCTGGCGCGCGCGCGCCTCCGGCTGAGAGCCATGAGCGAGGCGGACCTCGCGTGGCAGGTACGCCTGATTGAGGGATCCTTTTCCGCTCGGGCGGTATTGGACGCAGAGCCGGTTGGCGCGAGCCGCTCGCTCGGCGTGACTTCGTCGACCATCGCGAACGACCTCCAGGGCACTGCCCTGACCGACTCGACAGGGGGAGTCACCTGGCTATCCCTGTCGCCATTCGGCGGCGGAGACGTCCTCCAACTCGACCTCATCCCTCACGGCCTCTACGCCGGCCGGGCTGGCGTGGCGACCTTTCTGTTCGCGCAAGCGCGCGAAGCGGGCGACGAGGCCGGGGCGGGCTTTGCCGCGCGCGTCCTAGCGCCGGCAGTCGGGGAGGCGATCGGGGGCGATAGGCAGGCCCGGTATCGGTTTGCCCGCGATAACGGCCTGGGCATGGCCGGGCTTGGCGGGCTGCTGCGAGCCCTCGAAGTGCTCGAGCGGAACCCGCTGGCGCACGGCATCGACGCGGAGGCCCTGGCGATGGGCCTCGTGGAGGTTATTTCGCCGGAACTCATTGCACGGGACACCGAGCTCGATGTCATGGGCGGTGCGGCGGGGGCGGTCGGTGCCATCAGCAGAATCCACACCCGGGCGCCCTCGGCGGCCACGGGCTACGCACTCGAGAGCCTTGCAGGCCACCTCGTTGCCAGCCAGATCCCGTCGGGGGGCTGGGCTCCGGCGGCGGGACCGCTCCCGCTGACCGGGCTCGCCCATGGAGCCAGCGGCATGGGCCTTGCCCTGATCGAGGCCGGTGTGGCCCTCAACGATGATCGCTTCGTTCGCGCGGGTGCTCGCGCATTCGCATACGAGGCCACGGTCTTTGATGCGAGCAGGGGAAACTGGCCCGACTACCGCACGCCCGTCAAACCAGGCTCGTTCATGACCGGCTGGTGCGCAGGAGCGCCCGGGATCGGCTTAGCGCGCATGCGGGCCTTGGAGCTGGCCCCGGCGCACGGTGATGCTGATGCCTGGCGTGCTGACCTACTGGTCAGCGCAGAGACGATATCGAGGACGCCGCTGGGCGCTCGTGACCACCTGTGCTGCGGCAACCTGGGCCGAGCTTTCGTCCTTGGTGCGCTCGGGGCGTGGCGGGGGGAGCCGACATGGATGCAGGCGGCTGCCGACATGCGCGAGGCGGTCGTGGTCAGGGCCGCGGAGCGAGGGGGCTTTGGGCTCCAGCCCGGAAACTGGACCTCGGCTGATCTGCTCTGCCAGGGGTTGATGCAGGGGCTCTCGGGCGTCGGCTACGCACTGCTGGCGGATCCTGGCATCGACGATCTGGTGACGCTGCTCGTTTAACCTCTAGGCGCCCGGGCGCGGGATAGCAACGTCAGCTAATAGCCGGCAACCCAACTGCTGTCGATGGCGCCGCCGGAGGGCCCATTGAGCTCGTCGTCGCTGAGTTCACCATCGCCTGGACTCTGACTCCTGATTGCCCGTCGGATCGCCTCGGCGTCAACCTCGAAGCCCCGATCGCCCGCAATCCGAATGGATTCGTCCATGCTCCTGGCCGAGGCAATCGACTCGGCGAAGGCGGCATCCTGATGGAAGAGCGTCAGGAAACGCTGTTCGTCCCGTGTCACGTGCTCTCGTCCATTCCCGGGTATCGCTCGCCCGCCTACGACCTGATCCTGACGTGGACGGTACTCCGCAGCACGGGAGCGCACCACCGTGCTAACACGGTTGTGCATGAGGGAGGGCTACCGCTATGGCGTGCGTGGATCACCGTGACCATACTGATCCGGTGGCAACCCTGCGGATCATCGTCGTGGAAGATGAGCCCCTGTACCTCGACCTTCTAGTCGGGGCCGTGGTATCACGCATTGCCGGAACCAGGGTGGTCGGCAGCTTCGCGACGGCGGAGGAGGCCCTTGCCCAGGCGCCCAGCCTTCGGGCCGACGTCCTGCTGACCGACATTGATCTCGGCTCGGGCATGAGCGGACCCGCCCTGGGGATCGAGATGCGCAGGACCACCAGTGTGCGTGGGGTCGTCCTGCTGTCGAACCTTGCCCTGCCCTCGGTCCTCACCACCCTGCCTGCCGACGTACGGGGTGGATGGTCGTATCTCCTGAAGACCAGCGTCACGAGCGTTGATCAGCTCGGTCGCGCAATCCTCCAGGCTGCAGAAGGACAGGTGCTGATTGACGATGAGCTGGTCATGGGCCTGGTCTCCGCCCCGAACACGCCGATGGACTCCCTGACGCCTCGGCAGTTCGAAGTGCTGTCGCGCATGGCACGAGGCTCATCGAACCGGCGCATCGCCGAGGACCTGCACCTGACACCGCGCACCATCGAATCCGTGGTGTCCGACATCATCGAGAACCTCGGCGTGCGCAACGACCTGGACGCGGACGGGCTGAATCCTCGGGTCGTCAGCGTCTTGATGTACCTCGAGCACACGGTCCTGCGGAGCCGGCGCGATCTGGGTGATGGCCAAGCGCGACGTGCCTGACGAATCGGCGCCCAGGTGTGAGCGGCCCTCGCGTCTTGGGGGCTCGCTCGCGGCGCTGGCCGTCATCGTCCTGTGCGCGATTGCCCTGCGGCCCCAATCGGCGTCCCTGGCATTGGGCCCGGCGGGCTGGAGCCTTGCGACCTTCGCCCTGGCTGCCGGTGCAGTCACTGCCGTCAACACGCTTCAGGCCCGGATCGTGCTGCCCCCGGCGACCAGGGGGCAGCAGTGGCTGCAGTACTCGGTCGGCCTCGCCCTCGGCTGCTGGGTGATCCTGGCATGCCTGGCCGTGGCGCAGTCCGCGGGCAGCGGCTTCGCTCGATCGGCGTTGACCCCCATGGCGATCGTCGGGGTCGTGACGGGTTCCGCGTTCATTGTCGAGAACGCCGTGTCGCAATGGCGGGTGGCCGCCACGGCGCGAGCCGAACTCGCTTCCTCCCTTGCCCGGACTTCGTCGCTGAACTCGATGCTTCGGGGGGCCGAGAGCGAGCGGTTCACGGGGTACCGCGACATCATCCACACCCAGGTGGCGGGCCCACTCGAAGTCTTGGCAACCTCGCAGGGTGCCATATCGGACGACGACCTGGCCGACGACATCGACAGGTTCCAGTCAGAGGTGATG
>WLND01000022.1 GCA_009726075.1 Actinomycetota bacterium | reverse complement strand
CGGTCAGCTCGACGAGGTGAACCGCCGCTGCCGCCGTACCGCCTGTTGCGAGCACGTCGTCGACGATCACGACCCGTTCGCCGGGGCCAAAGGCATCCTGATGAAGCTCGAGGGTCGCTGTGCCGTACTCGAGTTCATACTCCCGCGCATGCACGGCGCCGGGCAGTTTGCCCGGCTTGCGCATCGCAATGAATCCCGCCCCCAGGTGGTGAGCAAGTGCAGCCCCATACGGGAACCCGCGAGCCTCGATGCCGACGACATGATCGACCTCAACGCCACGGACGTGCTCAGCCAAGCCGTCAATGACGATCCGAAAAGCCGCGCCATCCGCCATGACCCCGCTGAGATCCTTGAAGGCCACGCCGTCCTGCGGCCAATCAGGAACCGTTCGGATGCAGGCCCTGACCAGGGCCTCATCACTGTCCAGCATGGAGGTCAGCCCTTAGTCCGGCGGGATTTCGATGGCCGCTTCGGTTGCTGACGAGCAGCGCTCGCGAGGTTGGTGCCGGTCTCGCTACCGCTCCCTTCAGCCGACGCCTTCGCCGCTTGAGACCGTCGCGCCGCAACTCGCGCGGCAAGGGACTTGATCTCCGGTTGGGCATTCTTCAGCTGTGCCAGGAACGGGGTCGCGATGAAGATCGAAGAGTAGGCACCGGCCGCCATGCCGACAGCCAGCGCCACAGCGAGGTCGAGCAGCGTCCCTGCACCCAGGAGCCCGGCGCCGATGACGATGATCGACATGACGGGCAGAAGGGCAACGATCGATGTGTTGATGCTTCGGACAAGGGTCTGATTCACCGCAAGATTCGCGGCGTCAGAGTACGACAGCACTGATTGCCCCGTGATTCCACGCGTATTTTCGCGAACCTTGTCGAAGACCACGACGGTGTCGTACAGCGAGAATCCCAGGATGGTCAGCACGCCGATGACCGTGGCCGGTGTCACCTCCAAGCCGGTCAGCGCGTAGATGCCGATAGTGATGACCAGGTCATGAACGAGGGCGACAAGGGCCGCGACGGCCATTCGCCACTCAAAGTAGATCGACAGGAAGATCGTCACGAGCAGGATGAACACGATCAGGCCCTGGAGCGCCTTCTTGGAGATCTCCGCACCCCATGTCGGCCCGACGACCTGGACCTTGATCTCGCCCTTGTCGACCCCGCATGCGGACGCCAGCTCGCCAGCGAGCACTGAACTCTCGGCCGGGCTGAGCGCCTCGGTCTGCACGCGGACCGTACCGTTGCCGGTCTCGGTCACAATGGCCTGCGCCCCGCTGCGGGCCTCGGCTACGCCTCGTGCCTGCTCGATACTGCACGAGGCCGACGGAACCGCGAAGTCAGCGCCGCCTCGGAACTCGATACCCAGATTGAGTCCTCGCGTGAACAGTGCTCCCACGGAGACAAGCAGGATGACCGCCGACACGATGTACCAGGTCTTGCGCTTGCCGATGAAGTCAATCGACATCTGGCCCGTGTACAGCCGATGTCCGAGTCCGGTCAATGCACTCATGGGTTGGGGACCTCCTTCGGCTCGCGGCGTCGTCCTTGTCGGGCAATCGCCCCAATCATGCTGGGAGCCCCGAGGCGATCCGGGTCAAGGCCGGTCCAGCGACTGCCCTTCTGCATCCAACCGGTTCTACCGAGCAGCACCACGATCGGATGGGTGAACCAGAAGGCGACGAGCACGTCGATCACCGTCGTGAGGCCGAGGACGAACGCGAAGCCGCGGACGCTACCGACGGAGAGCAGGTACAGGACTACCGCAGCCAGCAGCGACACGAAGTCAGCCGCCAGCAGCGTGCGGCGTGCTCGCACCCAACCGGATGCGCAGGCCTGCCGCAGGGTGCGGCCTTCTCGGATCTCATCTCGGATTCGTTCGAAGTACACGATGAATGAGTCGGCGGTGATGCCGATGGCCACGATGGCACCGGCCACCCCGGACAGGGTCAGGGTCAGCCCGATGCTCTTGCTCATCACGATGAAGACGAGGTACGAGACAGCCGCAGCGATGATGAGCGACAGCATCGCCACGATGCCAAGCGCCCGATAGTAGATGATCAGGTAGATCATCACGAGGCCAAGGCCGAGCAGGCCCGCCAGCAAGCCTGCGCGAAGCTGCTCGCTGCCGACCGTCGGAGACACAGACGTGATGTCGACGGCCTCGAGGGTCACCGGTAGCGCGCCGTACTTGAGGATGTTTGCGAGGTCATTGGCCTCCTGCGCGGTGAAGTTGCCTTCAATCTGCGCAGAACCGCCCATGATCGGCTCGTTGAACCGAGGAGCAGACGTGACCACGCCGTCGAGGACGATGGCGAAGGCGTTACAGGGGCTCTGTCCCTGGCCGCACTCGGGAAGCGCGGAGAGTTTCGTCGATGCCTGGCCAAGAGCCGCGGCCCCTTCACTATCGAAGTCAAGGGAGACGACCCAGCCGACCCCGCCCTGAGGGAGGACGGCATTGGCGCCGGTCACGTTGGTGCCCTTGATGAACGCTGGCTCGAGGGTGTACTTCACCGATCCGGTCTTGTCGCAGGTCCCGAGCCACAGTGCCGGGTCATCGGGCGTGCCACCCGCGTAGCTCTCCGGGTTCGTGCAGTCCAGCATCGCGACGTCGGCCTCGAAGGCCGGGGAGTTGTCGGACGCCTGGACGATCTTGGTGGTACCGACCACCGCGGCAGAACTGGCGCTCGCTGAGGCCGAGGCCGAGCCGCTCGGAGTGGCAGCAGCGGCCGCCGACGCCGAGGCCGACGGGGACGGGGACGGGGACGGCGAAGCCGAGGGCGAGGGTGATGCAGATCCAGTGGCCGATGCCGAGTCCGACGGTGAGGCCGAAGCCGAATCGGTGGGAGTCGGCAGCGGATTGCCCAACGCATACACGGGACGGAAGTCAAGGAGCGCGGTTTTCTGCACGAGGTCGACGAGTCGGTCCTGGCTGGCTCCCGGCACCGACACGATGATCGCCGCGCCCTCGCCACTTCCCTGCGTGGTCACCTCGGCCTCAGCGACGCCGAGACCGTCAACGCGCTGGCGAATGATTGCCACTGTCTGCTGCAACTGGTCGTCAGTAATGGCCGCACCCTCAGAGACCGGCTTCGGGACGAGGATCACCTGAGTGCCGCCCTGAAGATCGAGTCCGAGGCGAACCCCGGAGTCAGTGCCGGGCCAGAAGGCCCAGGCGATGAGGCCGAGCATGATGATTGCGAGCGCGACGAGCGCGCGCAGGGGCTTGGTCGTTGCCGGAGGTGCCATGGAGCTTCCTTACTTCGCGGAATCGTCGAGGGAGTCCGGCGTCGAAAGATCGGCCGGTCCATCGCCCGTGTCATCGTCCGGATCCTCGACCGGGATCACCTTTGCGATCGCCGCAGGGACCATGCGGATGACGACGCCCGGGGCGATCTCGAGCCGAAGCTCGTCGTCGGTGGTCGACACCACGGTGCCGAAGACACCGGCCGTGGTCATGACGGTGGCACCGGGACCGACTGCAGCGATCATCTGGGCCTGAGCCTTCTGCTTCGCCTTCTGCGGTCGAAGCACGAGCATGTAGAAGACGACGCCAAGAAGCAGCAGGGGCACGATTGTGACGAGATCCACGATTCTCCCGAAGATAGGACGACAGACGCTAAACCCTAGTCGCCCAGCGCCAGCATCGTTTGCGCAGGCGCAGACGGGGTGATTCCGACATGCTGCCACGCGGTGGGAGTGGCGACCCGGCCGCGCGGGGTTCGGATGATCATCCCGAGGCGCACGAGGAAGGGCTCGGCAACCGTCTCGACCGTTTCAGGCTCTTCACCGACCGCTACGGCGAGCGTCGACAAGCCCACTGGTCCCCCGCCGAACCTGCGAATCAGCACATCGAGGACAGCCCTGTCGATCCGATCGAGCCCCAGCGCATCGACCTCATAGAGCTCAAGCGCCGCAGACGCCGTGCGTTGATCAACGACGCCATCACCGTGTACCTGTGCCCAGTCCCGAACCCGGCGCAGCAGTCGATTGGCGATCCGGGGCGTGCCCCTGCATCGACCTGCGATCTCGGCCGCGCCCGCAGCGCGCAGGTCGACGCCGAGCAGGGTTGCCGAGCGCTGCAGGATGATTTCGAGGTCGGCCGGGTCGTAGAAGTCCAGGTGCGCTGTGAAGCCGAACCGGTCGCGCAGGGGGCTCGGCAACAGCCCGGCGCGCGTGGTCGCCCCGACCAGCGTGAAGGGGGCGATCTCGAGCGGAATGGCCGTGGCTCCGGCCCCCTTGCCCACCACGACATCAACCCGGAAGTCCTCCATGGCGAGATACAGCATCTCCTCGGCGGGCCGCGCGGTGCGGTGGATCTCGTCGAGGAACAACACCTCCCCCGGCTGCAGGCTCGACAGGACTGCGGCGATATCGCCGGCGTGCTGGAGCGCTGGTCCCGAGGTGATGCGCAAGGGCGCCTCGAGTTCGGCTGCGATGATGAAGGCCAGGGTGGTCTTGCCGAGGCCCGGGGGGCCACTGATGAGGACGTGGTCTGCTGCACGCCCCCGGCGCCGGGCTGCCTCGAGCACGAGGCCCAACTGAGACTTCACCCGCTCCTGCCCGACAAAGCCATCGAGGTGCGTTGGCCTGAGCGCACCCTCGACGGCGACGTCGTCGGAGTCAGAGGCGCCGTCGATGAGCCGTTCGCTCACGAGCGGTCCAGGCTCTGCAGGGCCGCCTTCAGCAGTGCCCCGATGTCGGGGGCACTCCCCTGCGACACCGAGGTTTCCGCCAGCGGCGCGACGGCCAGCACGGCCTGGTCAGCCTCCTTCGCCGTCCACCCGAGCGACATGAGCCCGGCTGCGACGGAGGCCTGCCAGCCGCCGACTCCGCTCGACGTGCCCATGGCCAGAGCGCCTCCGATCGGCGGCCCGAGCTTGTCCTTGAGTTCGAGGACGAGCCGGCTCGCACCCTTCTTGCCAACCCCCGACACCTTGGTCAGGGTCACGAGGTCCTCACGGGCGACGGCCCCGCGCAGCTCGTCCGGAGTGAGGGTCGACAGCAGCCCGAGGGCTAGGCGGGGCCCTACCCCGCTCACCGTCTGAACCTGCTCGAAGACCGTGCGTTCGTCGGCGTCCAGGAACCCATAGATCGTCCAGCCGTCCTCCCTGATCACCAGCGACGTGACGAGTTCGACGCGGTCGCCCACCCGGTAGCTCAACGCCGTCACCGGCGTGCACAGGGCGGTCAGGCCCAACGGGCCAATGTCGACGACGATCCGGTCGGAGTGGACCGCGCTCACGCTTCCGCGGACGAAGTCGATCATCGCGCGACCGCCGCAATGGCCTCGGCAATGCGGCGCTGGGCACTGCCCCGCCAGACCTGGCAGATCGCGATGGCCACGGCGTCGGCGGCATCGGCCGGCTTCGGCGCCTCGGCAAGCCGCAGCAGCCGCGTGACCATGGCGGTGACCTGGGCCTTGTCGGCGCGACCGCTGCCTGTCACGGCCGCCTTGACCTCGGTGGGCGTGTGCATGGCGATCGGGAGATCTCGACGTCCTGCGATCACCAGGGCCATCGCCGCTGCCTGGGCCGTCCCCATGGCGCTGCGCACGTTCTGCTGGCTGAATACCCGCTCGATCGCGATGACGTCCGGCTCGAACTCGGTGACGAGCATCTCAAGGGCCGCCTCGATCTGAGCGAGTCGAGATGAGATTTCCTCGTCGGCGCCGGTGCGAATGACGCCGATGTGATGGGCGATCAGCGGCGTTCCGGGTGCCCCTTCGATCACGGCCACCCCGCACCTGGTCAAGCCGGGGTCAACTCCGAGCACTCGCATTGTGGGCCTTCCTGATCAGACTGGTGTTCGAACCCGCCCAGCCGCCGTGGCGACCATCGTCCGAACATATGTTCCAACGGTAGTGGTCAGGTCCGTCAGATTGGACGTGTCAGGGGGTCGGCGCGGCGGCCGCGTATCGATCCGCCGGGCCGACGGGACACCCGGTCAGGGTTGACAGGCTCGTTCGAACATCGTCGACGAGAGCATGCAGGTCTGGTACCGCCCGATCATCGGCGGAGATTCCAATGAAGACGTCGCCGGCGTAGGTCACCATCGTGATGTTCACCGCCGCTCCGATCGTCGCCACGAGCGGAAACGCAGCAAGCATTCGGACGCCCGCCAGGTAGAGCGGTATCGGGGGGCCCGGCACGTTGCTCGTCGTGATGTCAGACGCCTGGGCCGCGTGCGCGAGCATCGGGACGGGTACGACCCAGCTCACCTCGGCCAGCGGGTCTGCCAGGCGAAGGGCAGGCTCCTCGCGCCACTGCGACACCAGGGCCTGAGCGGCATGCATGCGCTCCTCATCGGTGAGTCCGGCAATGGGCAGGAGGAATCGCGCGATGCTCACCGCATTCGACGCCTGCGCCGTGCGGTCGCCCGGGTCGCCCCGCAGGCTGATCGGTACGTTCACCCGCAGTTCGTCGATAACGAGCCCGTGACGTCGATGGTACGCATCCATGGCTGCCGAGACGGCCGCGAGGAATGCGTCATTGACGTTGACTCCATTGGCTTTCGCCGCTGACCGCAGCCCCGCGAACGGCAACTCGAACGCCGCAAAGTGGTAGGTGGTCCCTCGGCCGGTCATGAGCGGCGACAGGGCGGTATCCGAGACCGCGGTGACCTTGCCGATCGACTGCACGAGGTGCCGAGCCCTGCTCCAGGTGGTGATCGGGTCGGTCACCGAGCCTGCGGCGAGGCCGATGGCGCCCTTGAGCGCCCCTGTCGCCAGATGTCCGAGCCGGCGCATGTCGTCAGTCGCGTTCGCGAGCATGATCTCCCGAACACCGACGTCGCGCGCCTTCGGCGCCTCCGGTGGGGCCTTCTCCTTCGGGTCGGGATCGCTGCCAGCCTCGAACAGCGAGGACGCCATCATCACGGTGGCCTGCCCGTCGGCGATCGAGTGGTGCAGTTTCAGCAGCATGGCTGCCTGGCCGCCCGGCAGCCCCTCGACGACTGCCACCTCCCACAGGGGCCGGTGCTGGTCGAAGTCGGTCAGGCTCATGCGCCGCGCATCGTCGAGGAGATCGTGCCATCCGCCGCCCTCAGGCAGTCGGTAGCGGTGCACGTGGACGTCGAGATCGAAGTCGGGATCAACGGCCAGTCTCGGGGCAGAAAGGCCGGCGACGCCGTAGAGCGGACGCATGCGCAGCGCCGGGACGAACAGCGTGAGTCGCTCGAGCCGGCCGCGCAAACGGGCCCAGTCGGGCGCCGATTCGAGCACAGCGAGCACTACGACCGGCGACCTCATCGATGCATCGCCACTGGCCGTGCGGAAGGTCGCGGCGTCCCATCCCCGCATTTGCGTGCCGACAGCGAGGTTCACGATGCTTCCGATCAGTCGATGGCGGCCATGACCTCGTCGGTCACGTCGAAGTTCGCGAACACATTCTGCACATCGTCGCTCTCGTCGAGCACCTCGAGGAGCCTAAACACCTTGCGCGCGCCCTCTTCGTCGAGCTGCACCGTGACGCTCGGCAGGAATGTTGCCTCGGCCGACTCGTAGTCGAGCCCGGCAGCCTGAACGGCCGTGCGGACGGCAACGAGATCGGTCGCCTCCGACACCACCTCGAAGGATTCGCCGAGGTCATTGACCTCCTCGGCTCCGTGCTCGAGCACGGCATCGAGCAGGGAGTCTTCAGTAACCCCGTCTGTCTTCGGGACGATGACAACGCCCTTGCGGCTGAACAGGTACGAGACCGAGCCCGGATCGGCCATGGACCCACCATTGCGGGTCATGGCCACGCGCACCTCGGACGCCGCCCGGTTGCGGTTGTCAGTGAGGCACTCGATGAGGACGGCGACGCCGCTGGGCCCGTAGCCCTCGTACATGATCGTCTGCCAGTCGGATCCGCCGGCCTCTGCGCCGCTGCCCCGCTTGACTGCTCGCTCGATGTTGTCGAGGGGCACCGACGTCTTGCGCGCCTTCTGGATCGCGTCGTACAGGGTCGGGTTGCCGGAGACGTCGCCGCCGCCCATCCGCGCCGCGACCTCGATGTTCTTGATCAACCGGGCGAAGACCTTGCTGCGCCGTGCGTCGACGACCGCCTTCTTGTGCTTGGTGGTCGCCCATTTGGAGTGGCCGCTCATCGATTGCCCTTCACTATCTCGACGAAGTTGCTGTGGATTCGGTGGTCGCCCGTCAACTCCGGATGGAAGGAAGTGGCGAGAAGCAATCCTTGCCTGACCGCGACGATCGTACCCGCGCGGTCTCCGGAGTCGATGACGCCGAGGACTTCGACCTCCGCGCCCGTCGCTTCGACCCACGGTGCTCGGATGAAGACCGCATGCATCGGTGGGCCACCGAGCCATGCCATGTCGATGTCGGTCTCGAACGAATCGACCTGCCGGCCGAAGGCATTTCGCCGCACGGTGATGTCGAGACCACCGATGGTCTCCTGATCGGGGCGCGCATCGAGCACTCGATCCGCAAGCATGATCATCCCTGCGCATGATCCGTACATCGGCATGCCATCGAGCCGAGCCTGGCGCAGGGGCGCCATGAAACCGTCCATCACGGCCAGCTTCGACATGGTGGTCGACTCCCCGCCCGGGATCACCAGGGCATCGATGAGCGAGAGCTGCTCGATCCGGCGCACTCGCAGCGCGGTGGCGCCCACCGCTTCGAGCGAGCGCTCGTGCTCGCGCACATCACCCTGCAGTGCAAGGACCCCGATGGTCGGGGAGGCGCTCACCAGCCCCGATCCTCCAGGCGATGGTGCACCGGGATATCTGCAACGTTGATGCCGACCATCGCCTCGCCGAGGCCGCGCGACGCATCGCGCACCTCGGCGGCATCATCGAAGTGCCGGGTCGCCCGCACGATGGCCTTGGCCCGCTGCTCGGGATCGCCAGACTTGAAGATGCCCGAACCGACGAACACGCCATCGGCCCCGAGTTGCATCATCATCGCTGCGTCGGCCGGAGTGGCGATGCCGCCGGCGGTGAACAGGACCACGGGCAGGGCGCCGTTCGCGGCGACCTCCGCGACGAGGTCGTAGGGAGCCTGAAGCTCCTTGGCCGCCACGTACAGCTCATCCTTTGACATGGCGCTCAGGGCCCTGATCTGGCCGAGAATCTTTCGCATGTGGGTAACGGCGTTGGAGACGTCGCCGGTGCCGGCCTCGCCCTTCGAACGGATCATCGCGGCACCCTCGGTGAGGCGTCGAAGGGCCTCGCCGAGATTGGTCGCGCCGCAGACGAACGGCACGTTGAACTGCCACTTGTCGATGTGGTTCGCGTAGTCGGCGGGCGTGAGCACCTCTGACTCGTCGATGTAGTCAACCCCGAGCGACTCGAGGACCTGTGCTTCTGCGAAGTGCCCGATGCGCGCCTTGGCCATGACCGGGATCGACACGGCCTCCTTGATCTTGTCGATCATGTCGGGGTCGGACATGCGCGAGACGCCGCCCTCAGCGCGGATATCGGCAGGGACCCGCTCGAGGGCCATGACCGCGACTGCCCCGGCATCCTCGGCGATCTTGGCCTGATCTGCGTTCACGACGTCCATGATGACGCCGCCCTTGAGCATTTCGGCCATCCCGCGCTTCACGCGGTCAGTTCCGACGATGGCAGGCACGTTTGGCACGAGAACCCCTCAGTTGCGTAATGCCAGCGGTGATAAACACCCATCCGGCTCCAGACCCCAAATGGTAGAGCCCTTCGGACCGAACAGCCATTCCGCGTGCGCAAACCCGGCTAGCGAGCGCCCAGGCCCGCCGGCGGCGTGTCGTCCATCTCCCAGGACTGCGGCAGCGCCGTGCGCCCAGCGAGCCAGAACCAGCGTGCAGCACGCTGGCCACGCAACTGGCGGCAGGCCCGTACGGCATCGTTGAGGAACCGCCGCGACAGCTCCACCCGGCGGATGGCGGCATCGAGCTCGTCGAGCAGCTCAGCGCCAACGTCGCTGGCCCGCACCTCTGCGACGTCCTCGGGATACTCGAGCGCCGCATCGAGGGCCGCGGTGAGATCGGACTCTGCCCGAGACCGGGTCGCGTCGTCCTCGTCGCTCGTCGTCCGGGCACGGTGGGCCGCGTCGGCGAGGACGAGGCTCGAGGCGGGGTCAAGGACTCCGGACGACGAAAGCTCGAGGGCCACGGACGATCGACGCAGCAATTGAGCGTCCAGGGCCAGACGTGAGGTGTCGATCTTGCGGTGCAGTCGGTCGAGCCGGCCGGCGGTGCTGCTGAGGTACCACGCAAGGACGAGGAGGAACAGCCCTGCGAAGCCCGCGACGACGATCCAGTTCATGTCAGTTGCTCCAGTTTCCGAGACGTCCGACGATCTGGCCGCGGAGGTCCTCGGTGACCTTCTCTCCACCGACCGCCACGCTCTCGTACACGGCGATGACATCGTCGACCACGACGTCCCAGTCGAACTCCTGGACCCGGCGCCAGCCCTCCTGCTCGTAGGACGCGCGAATCGCGTCGTCGGCGAGCAGGGCGATCACCTGCAGGGCCAGGGCCTCGGCGTTGCCGTTCTCGAACAGGGCGCCCGAGAGCCCCTCCTCGAGCACCTGGCGGAAGGCCGGCAGATCCGATGCGACCACGGCCGTGCCCGCCGCCATGGCCTCGATGAGGACGATCCCGAATGACTCGCCCCCTCGATGGGGCGCGACATAGACGTCGACCGCGCGCAGCGCACTGACCTTGACCTCGTCGCTGACCCGGCCCAGGAAGGTGACGTGCGAAGTCACGCTCGGATCGAGCGAGTCGCGAAGATCATCGATGTCACCGGGCCCGACGACGACGACCTGGATATCGGGCACGGCGTCGAGAATGGTCGGCATCGCCGCCATAAGGACGTCGAATCCCTTGCGCGGCTCGTCGACGCGGCCGAGGAACATGATGGATGGCCGGCTCGGGTCGAAGCCCTCGAGCGGGTCCCCGGACGCGAATTCGGACACTCGGACGCCATTGGGGATGAGGACGGCATCACCGCCGACGTGCGCGACAAGGGTGCGGCGCGCCTGCTCGCTCACGGCAATGCGACCGCTCAGCTTCTCCATG
>WLND01000219.1 GCA_009726075.1 Actinomycetota bacterium | reverse complement strand
TGGCGCTCAAGGACGTCGGGTCGCTCTTCGGTACCTGGTACCTCACGGCTACGGCGATGGGGCTGGCCCCCTGCGCCATCGGTGGTGGCGACAGCGAGATTCTCGCCTCGATCACCGGAGTGCCTGCATTCGAGGAGCCGCGGGTGGGAGAGTTCATTCTCAATACGCAGCATCCCGACGAGGTCCGCGGGTCACTTCCACCGGAGCGCGTCCGTAGGCCACGAGGAAATGGACGTCCGAATGCCGAATGACACTGCACCTGCGGCTCAGCCGCAGTCGGCGGGCGAGGCCCGAAATCAGGCTGGCCCAGAATCCCTCGACCAGATTGTTGCGACGACCCGACCGCGCCTGTGGCTGGCCCTGATCAGCCTGCTCCTGCTCATTGCCCTTGGCATCGCGTGGATCTTCCTGGGGCGCGTCCCCCTGCAGGCCACGGCGGAGGGCGTTGTCGACCAGCCGCAGGGGATGATCATGATCTCGGCGCCGGTGGCCGGGGCGGTCGAGATCCTCATCGAGCCGTTCACCACGGTCGTGGCCGGGACTCCGATCGCGTCTATCACGCCCTTCGCCGACAATCCCAAGACGACCATCCTGGCAGCGGGACCGGGAGTCATCGCCCAGGTCCTCGTGCAGGATGGCGAGGGCGTCGAGGCCGGTGCGACCCTGCTCGTGCTCGACCCGCCCGACGACTCCTCCACCGTACGAATCCTTGCCTTCCCAAGCGCGAATGCGGTGCGTAATTTCAAGGCGGGTCAACGGGTGAGCGTCCTTGTCGGCGGACGGGAGACGATGGGCACGGTACTCGCCATTTCCGATGTACCCGCTGGCGCAGACGGCCTGGAAGCGGCGGGTATTCAGCCTCTCACCGCGCAGAACCTGCTCGCAAACAAGGACTACCTCGTCTATCAGGTCGTCATCGAGGCAGACCGGCCCACAGGTGTGACCGATATCCGCAACGGTGAGATTGCCACCGTCACGAACACGTACGAGACCGCCTCGCCTGTCGCCCTGATGTTTGGTTCCGGCTCGTGAGCGTGGCGGCCCCCGTACAAGGCGGTCGGTCAACGATCAAGACCGGCGCCCGGGCCGAGGTGCCGTCGATCCTGCAGATGACCGAGGTCGAGTGCGGCGCCGCCTCGCTGTGCATGATCCTGGCGGGGATGGGTCGTTGGGTGCCCCTGTCGACGATGCGGGAGGCCTGCGGCATCTCCCGTGATGGAGCCACGGCGCGCGACCTCGTCAACGCCGCGGCCGAATTCGGCCTGACCGGCGAGGGGCACCTCGGGGATCCGTTCGACAAACTGGCCGGGCTGCAGATGCCCGCCATTATCTGGGTTCGCCGGTCTCATTTCGTCGTGCTCGAGGGCGCCCGCGGTGGCCGCTACTGGATCAACGACCCGGCGTCCGGCCAGTACGAGTGGCAGCAGGAGGAGTTCCTCGCCAACTATTCCGGGGCCGCTGTCACCTTCGCCAAGAACGAGAGCTTCCGGAAAGGCGGACGCCCCTATCGGCTCACCGCTGACCTCGCTCGCAGGCTGAAGCACAGCGCCTCCGGCGTCTGGCTTGCCGTCATCGCGGGTCTTGCGGCGATGGTGCTGGGCGTGCTGACGGGGCCGATCAGCGAACTGTTCGTCAACGGGGTGCTCGTCTCGGGCATCACGTCGCGGGTCGGCATCCTGGCAGGGGCGCTCGTCGCAATCGGCCTCATCCGCGGCGGGTTGACCCTGCTGCAGTATGCGGTGCTGACCAGGCTGCAGACCAAGTTCTCGCTCGTCGGGAGCGCGACCTTCCTCGATCGCCTCATGAGCCTGCCCGTGCTGTTCTACATGCAGCGCTCCGTGGGCGACCTCTCTCAGCGCGTCACCTACAACGCGGTTGTCGCACAATTGCTCGCTACCCAACTTGCGTCGGCGGGCATCGCCGCAATCGGCATCCTCGCCTACGCCGTCGTGCTGTTCACCTATCAATGGGTGATCGCGCTTGTGGTGCTCGCCCTGGCCGCGGTCAATATCGTGTCATTGGCACTGGTCAATGCGCGGCGCACGACCGTCCAGAGTCGCATCACGCAGGCGCAGAACGAGCTGCGGGGCCAAACAGTGGCCGCGGTCAAGACCATCGAGACGCTCAAGGCAACGGGTATGGAGGACGAGGCCTTCCGAAATCTCGCGGGCGAGCAGGCGCGCTATGTCAGCGCGCAGTCGGCCCTCGTCCCCTCCTCCGCGCTCCTGGGCACGATCCCAACGGTGATCTTCGCCCTGACGACCGCCGCGATTCTCATCATGGGCGGATACCTCGTCGCCGAGGGAAGCTTCACGCTCGGTGCCCTGCTGGCAATGCAGGCGTTGGCGCTCAACCTCGGGGCGCCATTGCAGACGCTGATGGCTGCTGGATCGCAGGTGCAGCTGATCGCGGCGGAATTGCGGTCAATCGAGGACGTGACCGTGAACGAGGCCGATGACCGCTACTCCCGCACTGTGGACTCGGCCGCGGGGCAACGCTTCACCGGCCGGATCGAGCTCAAGGATGTGACCTTTGGCTACAGCACTCGACACCGCCCGGTGATCACCGACTTCTCACTGGTGCTGGAGCCTGGCCGCCGGGTCGCCCTTGTCGGAGTCTCGGGAGCCGGAAAGACCACCATCGGCAATCTTGCGGCCGGCCTGCTCCAACCCTGGGCGGGGGAGGTGCTCTTCGACGGAGTGCCGTTGCACGACTACGCACCGGGCGTGCTCGAGGGCAGCCTGGCGAAGGTCGACCAGAGCATCGTGCTCTTCGAGGGCACGGTGCGCGACAACGTCACCCTGTGGGATGAATCCGTGTCGGAGGCCGAGGTTCGACGGGCCCTCGCCGACGCATGCCTGCTCGACGACGTCCTGCCGAGGGAGAACGGGATTGATGCCTGGGTCGAGGAGAACGGACGAAACTTCAGCGGCGGCCAGTGCCAGCGCATGGAGATCAGCCGGGCCCTGGCCCTGGACCCGCGGGTGATCATTCTCGACGAGGCGACGAGTGCGCTCGATGCAACGACCGAGAAACTGATCGACGACGCCCTGCGAGCCAGGGGCGTCGGCTGCCTGATCATTGCGCATCGGCTGAGCACCATTCGCGATGCCGATGAGATTGTCGTGCTTGCCCGCGGCGGCACGCTTGTCGAACGCGGAACCCATAACGAGTTGCTGGCTGCCAAGGGAATGTACTTCGAACTGGTCGGGGCGGCAGGTGATGGCGGCGATGTCGGTACGTGATGAAATCGACCTGCCGGCGAGCCCGAACCCGGTGGCCGTCCAGGTTGTCACCGGATCCGCGGACGTCTTCGCCATCGACGGTGAGCTGGGGCAGGTCCCGCTTGGCACGGTGGGTGCCGGCGGGGTCGTTCCTGCGGCGTCGGAAGGAGGCTGCGTCCTTCGAGTCGTTTCGCGGCTGGAGAGCACGTGCGCATCGATAGACCCCGTCGACCTCGGCGAGCACGGCGATGGCATCGCGCTCTTCACCGCAGCCGTGGTCGGGCGCATGGGCGCGTTTGCGACGCCACTGCAAGGCATTGCGCCGCAGGAAGTTCCGGATGTGCTGGCCCAGGCGGTTCCCGCCTACGTGCAGCACCTGTCGACCGACAGGCTCGCGAGGAGAAGCCGCCAGCGGCAGCTCGACCAACAGGACCGAGAAGACGAGTTCAATCGGCTGGCCGCGAACATCGCCGGCCAGCAGGCACGTGATTTCAGCCTTCACGATGATGTCCTCATCACTGCCCTCCAGCGCATCGGCGATGCTCAAGGGTTCACCGTGACTGCCCCGCCCGGCGTCAGCCTTGACCTGAAGCCCAGCGACCGGCTGCCCGGCCTGGCGCACGCGAGCGGCCTGCGCTACCGGCCGGTGCGTCTTTCACCTGAGTGGGACAAGCCACGATCCTCGTCCTTCCTCGCCTTCCTCGACGATGAGGCCGGAACGCCGGTGGCGCTCGTCACGCATCGCCGCGGCTATCGCGCATTCCTGGGGACGAGCCTGCGGCCTGAGCGGGTCACGCCTGAATTGGTGCAGCGGGTGGGCGGCATGGCCTTCGAGTTCACCACGCCCCTGAGTCGCACTCGCGCGGCAACGTGGCGGGATCTGGTGCGGGTCGCCATGACCGGCACGGGGCGATCGTGGGCCATCATCCTGACGATGGCGGCACTCGTTGCGGTGCTTGGGCTCGTCACTCCGATCGTCACCAAGTTCATCATCGGGGTGGCCGTTCCGGAGAAATCGGTGCCGCTGATTGTGCAAGCGGGCATCACCCTGGTCATCGTGGCCTTCGCCGCCGGCGGTTTCTCGATGGTCATG
>WLND01000218.1 GCA_009726075.1 Actinomycetota bacterium | reverse complement strand
GCTCATCGTGTCGAACCACCCCGACTGCTCCGAGATCGCGGATCGAGCCGGTATCCCGTACCTGCACCTGCCGGTCACGCCGGAGACCAAGGCAGGGCAGGAGGCTCGATTGCTGGAGCTCATTGACGAGCACCGCATCGATGTCGTCGTGCTCGCCCGCTACATGCAGGTGCTCTCCAATGAGCTCTGCTCGCAGATCTCCGGCCGGGCGATCAATATCCACCACTCGTTCCTGCCGGGCTTCAAGGGCGCTCGCCCGTACCACCAGGCCTTTGCCCGCGGGGTCAAGCTCATCGGCGCGACGGCGCACTTCGTCACCGCTGACCTTGATGAGGGGCCGATCATCGAGCAGGACGTGCAGCGAGTGACGCATGCGCAATCGGCCGAAATCCTCGCCGAGTTGGGACGCGACGTTGAGCGAGTGGTGCTGGCCAGGGCGGTGCGCCTGTTCTCAGAGGACCGAATCCTCATGACCGGCAGCCGCACCGTCGTCTTCAGCTGATCGTGGCTGGTTTGGCCTCGGCCTCGGTCGTGCGTCGAACCACGATCGTCAGCGACACCCAGCCGGCCAGCGCGATCAGGCATGCGATCACGCCATCGATGCGGAGACCCGCCGCGAGTTGATCCAGTTGGGCGGCGCTGACGTAGCCCTGCCCGCCGTCGACGCTCACCGCCGAAATCACACTCGTGCCGAGCACTGCTACGCCCAGCGCCCCGCCGATCGAGCTCGCTGCCGCGCGGAAGGCCGAGACCGCACCGGTGCTCTCGTGTGGCGCTCGACCCATCACGTCGGCGTTGAGGACCGTCAGGGCAGCCATCCCCAGCCCGCTGAAGATCGCTGCGATCCCAACGAGGTACCACGCCGGAGTGCTCGGTTGCATGACCAGGAGTGGCAGCATCGAGAGGGCGAGCGCGAACATGAGGTACCGACCGGCTCGAAGGGATCCCCAGCGATGCATAGTCCACTGCGCCACGAACTTGGCTCCGACGACGGCACCGGCCTGAGCCGGAACGATGGCAAGTGCAGCCTCGAGCGAGGTGAGGTCGTAGAGATACTCCAGGGCGATGCTGATGTAGGTGAGCATGCCGACGAGTGAGACCAACCCCACGCCGATCAGGAGCAGTCGCAGGGTGCCGCTGCTGATGGGTCGAAGGGAGAAACTCGCGCGGCCTGAGCGACGCATGACCGCCGCGCAGCCGCCGATTGCGAGTGCACTGATGAGGAGGCCGAGCACGACTTGCGGGGATTCGGGGCTCGCATGGCTCATCTCGGCAAGGGAACGTGCGGCCGCGGTGAGGGCGATGCCGGCGAGTACCGGGGTGACCCACTCTCCTACGGGTCGACGCATCGCGTTCCGGTCGAGTGCGAAGAAGGCGATGGCGCCGATGAGCACGCCGGCAATGGCCCAGATGACCGGGATCCACCGCCAACTTGTTACCTCCAGCAAGGCTGCCGTGACGACCGGGAACGCAAGGAATGCCAGAGGAAAGACCATTCCGTATGTCGTGAACGCGGAGACGTGAGCCCTGCCTTCGGGCACCGTCTGCTGCAGCAAGCCCAGTGCCACGATCTGGAGGGCGATCGCAGTGCCACCGCAGAGCGCGAGGCCGATCTCGACGCCGAGTGCTCCGGATGCAGTCGCGAGAACTCCTGATCCGAGGATGAATCCGGCACTCGCGATGAGCAGGGCACGGCGGTGGCCAAGCCGATCGCCGATCTGTCCCGCGATGAAGATTGCCATCAGTGAGGCAACACTTGGGATGGCAAGCACATTCTCGACCTGGTTGTCGCTCAACCCGAGGTCCTCCGCCATGGGCGAGACGAGGAAGGTGAGTCCGGCAACGACGAGAAGCGAGAGGCCGACGATGACGCAGAGGGCGAGCGTGATTCGTCGCTGATCAGGGCTCATTGGTCAGTCGCTCCCACCGGAAGGAATGCAGCGCAGATGTAGTGAACCCCCATGTATGGCTCGTCGTAGGCGATCGACCCCCGCAGGCGAACGGCTGCGCCGGCGCCTGTGAGCACCTGCAGGGGAACGCGAACATCGCTCAGTTGCTCGGCGGCGGCCTCGGGGGAGATCCGCTCCATCGTTGCCTGGTCGCTGTCGAGGATCAGCGTCTTCAGTGCCTCGTTGAACGCCTGGGCACCCGCATTGAACGATCCCGGGGCCTTGTCGCTGCAGCAGGCGCTGCCGTTCCCAAGGAGAAGGAGGCCAACTGGTCGCGTGCCTAGACCGAGCCTGCCACCGGACTCGATCGCGGCCTTGGGGGACATCGCGCGGTCAAGCGCGTGGAAGGCCGTGGGTCCTGTCCATCCGGCGAGGTTCAGCAACGCGGCACCGATAGCGAGGGGGACGGGCAGGGGTTCGCGAGCCATGGCCGGGGCATCGCTCGACGAGCCCGTAGCCATGCCCCCGAGGCGGTGCAGGCCCCACGGTGCTGATTCGTCGAACACCCCGTCGCTTTCAGCTTCGGCCAGCACGATGATTTCCTCGGGAGCGGAGTCGATGAGTTGCCGGATGACGCCGAGGGCCGAGTGGAGGACGGTTGCAGCCGGCTGTTCCCGGCCGCTGAGGGCGGGCAGCAGGACGGGTGCCGCGGGCACGAGTGCGGCGCCGACGATGCTCATGCGAGGCCTCGAACCGTACGCGCTGGCTCCCGGGTTCCGAGGATGGATGCCACCATGTCGAGTACTTCACGTGTCTCGGCAACGGCGTGCACCCGGAAGATTCGCGCGCCGCCGTACGCCGTGACGGCCACGGAGGCCAGACTCCCGAGAAGCCGCTGGTCAACCGGTCGGTCCAGGGTTTCGCCGATGAAATCCTTGTTCGATGTTGAGATGAGCACGGGCCATCCGGTGGCAACCATCTCGCCGATGCGACGGGTGGCCTCCAACGAGTGCCACGTGTTCTTGCCGAAGTCATGGCCCGGATCGATGATGATGCCCTCGCGTGGCACCCCGAGTGCGGCGGCCCGGTTGGCGAGTGCCGTCGTTCGGCCGAGGATGTCGTGCATGACGTCGTCGTAGGCGACCCGATGCGGCCGAGTCCGAGGTTCGGCGCCGCCGGTGTGCGTGCAGACGATCGCGGCGGAGAACTCTGCAGCGACGGCTGCCAACTCGGGATCGACGCCGCCCCAGGCGTCATTGAGGATGTCGGCTCCCACGGCGCACGCCGCACGCCCCACCTCGTGCCGCCAGGTATCGACGCTGATGACGATGTCGGGGTACGCCTCGCGGACCGCTGCGATGAACGGGACCGTGCGGCGGGCCTCCTCCTCGGGGGAGACGTAGTCGCCTGGCCCGGCCTTCACTCCGCCGATATCGACGATGTCGGCACCCTCGGCCACCACTTGGTGGACCCGAGCCATCGCGGCGTCATCGGCCCAGGATGCGCCCTTGTCAAAGAAGGAGTCTGGTGTGCGGTTGACGATCGCCATGACGAGGAGGTCGGTGTCGGAAAAGGTGGCTCGGCCAAGTCGCAGGCTCATGGGATCTCCTCGGCTGGTTTGGTGCTCGGCACCATCGCATGGAGCGAAGCAAGTGCGGGTCTCTCGTTGAGGTTGATCGGCCGCGACGTCCAATGAACCTCGCCCTCATGTGACCTCTTCACATGCGATATCTCGGCATCCGACCGCGGCGCATCGCCGAACCGGCGGCGGGCCGCCGCGGCGGCCACCTCGGCTGCCATGGCTCCGAGGCTTGCCAGATCCTGATGAACGTGGCTTCGTATGCCGAGGTCTACCTGTGCGATGGCATCGAGGCCGAGGCGCGTGAACGTATCGATGAGGACGGCGAATTCCACCCCGTATCCAGAAGGGAATTCAAGTGCCTCGAGCAGGACGCGCCGGGCCGCCCATTCGCCGGCGAGCGGCTGGATGACTCCGGCGAGCTCCGGCCACCAGAGGCTGATCAACGGCCGGGCGGTGAGCTCGGTGACGCGACCCCCCTGCGAGGCGCCCTGGGCAAGAACCGCCAAGTCTCGGTCGTAGAGGCCCTTGACGAGGCTGATGTCGTCGTGGAGCAGAAGCGGTCCCAGCAGGCCGGTGACGTACCGCGAATCGAAGTTGGTCAGGTCTGCATCGATGAACACGATGAGGTCACCGGTCGTGGCGAGGAGCGACTTCCACATCGCCTCCCCCTTGCCTGGCCGCCAGCCGAGGTCGGGCCGAATGGTGGCGGCGGAGAACACGTGGGCCCCAGCGCCTTCAGCGACCGATGCTGTCTCGTCGGTCGAGTCACTGTCGATGACGACAAGTTCGTCGACGAGGCCGCACTGGATCATGAGCTCGTCGCGAATGCACGTGATGATTGGACCAATGGT
>WLND01000217.1 GCA_009726075.1 Actinomycetota bacterium | reverse complement strand
GGGTCGATCACCAAGACGATCTTCGCGACCGCCGTGCTCGAGCAGGTTGCCGCCGGGAAACTGAAGCTCACCGACACGGTGCGAGCCCTCGCCCCAGCCGTCGCGCGCCGTTATCCGATCGCCGCGAAGAAGACGGTCGCCCAACTCCTTGGCATGACGAGCCGCATTCCCGACTATGCAGACTCAGCAGTCGCGAAGATGTTCGCCAACCCGTCGCAGACGTTCACCCGCGACCAGGCGATCGCGCTCGGCATCGCCGAGGGCAAGCCGATCCCTGCGCCGGGTGGGTACTCAACGACGAACTACCTGCTCCTCGGCGAGGTCATGCAGGCGCTCACCGGGAAGACCCCCGAAGCCCTCGTGAACGCGGTCCTGCGGCAGTCGGGCATGGCAGCGTCAAAGCTCAAGCAGGGCAACGTGCGGCTTCCCGCACCCAGCGCCCACGGCTACCTCGGTGCGATCTACGGCCCTGAGGCCGCCAAGGCCAACCCGAGCCTTTCCGCCACCACCGACGTCATCAACTGGACGATGGAGTGGGGCAAGGAGGGCGGCGGCGCGTACAGCACGATCGGCGACCTCGCCAAGTGGGGAAGCACCTGCCTGGGCACCAACCTGCTGCCGGCCAAGGTCGCTGCGCAGCGGCTGAAGACCACCAAGATCGACGCTGGCAACTACGGCCTCGGGATCGTCCGGCAGGGAGACTGGCTGGCCCACAGCGGTCAGGCCATCGGCTACACCGCCAACGTCGCGTGCAACCCCAAGACCGGGGCCGTGGTCGCCTATGCCCTCAACTCGACGGAGGGACCCATCGACCTTCCGTCCTACCTCGGACCAGTCGCCTGGCCCGACTACGCCAAGGCCAATTCATGAGGATGACCATGGCACGCAGATCGCATCGACGGGCGCTCGGACTTGTTGCGGCAGTTCTGGCGGGGCTGTTGCTGAGCGCGACGCCGGGCCAGGCTGCGGTGCAATCTCCATCGGCCAAGCCGGCGACGGGCAGCGTCCAGCTCGCCTTCGGCCCGACCTTCGTCCAGCAGATGTTCACGGCGGGCGTCTTCATCTACGGGGCGAGCTCGGTCACGGTGCGGATGGGCGACAGCGGGTCGCTCTCAGCGACATTCCCGCTCGGCGGACGATCGACCGCAGCTCCGACTTCGCTGATTCGCATCGACGGCGAGAACGGTGGCCTCACCTTCATCAACGGCCCGGCCGGGGCGACCGCCGCGCTGGGGAGCCTGGTCGTGCGCCGCACCGGGGGCACGGGCGTGGTGACCGGCGAGATCGTCGGGCCCTTCTCGTCTGACACGGGGCAGTTCGCGCAGACCATGCCCGTGTTCACGCTGTCATCCGCGCGCGCGAAGGCATCGGGCTCCGGATGGTCGATGACCGCGCACATGGCCCTCACCGATCAAGGCGCGGCCACGCTCAATACGTTGTTGAGTACCAGCATCTTTCGGGCTGGAGCGCGCATCGGATCGCTCAGTGCCGACGTCAGTACCGGTTAGCCTCCTCATCACCTCGCAGCGCAAGGTCCACCGCCGGGCGATCAACCGCCGTCCTTCCTCCGGCTTCATATGCGTCTCCAAACTATGCTCGTACACAGTGTGAAGAAGCCAACATCTGGAGGACACGTGCCAATCACCGGCGAGTACGAGCCGAGCACGTCGACATGGGTCGCCGAGCAGGTCGAGGCCTACGAAGCGTCAGGCGGTACGCAGGCGAACACCCTGCGCGACACCGGGATCCCCATCATCGTCGTGACCATGCGGGGTGCCAAGTCCGGCAAGGTCCGAAAGATCGGGCTCATGCGCGTCGAGCACGAGGGCGAGTACGCGCTCGTCGCGAGCAAGGGCGGTCACCCCGAGCACCCGGGCTGGTACCTCAACCTCCTCGCTGACCCGAACGTGATGATCCAGGACGGTCCGGCACCACTGGACTACAGCGTCCGCGAGGTCGAGGGCGACGAGCGGGATATCTGGTGGGAGCGGTCTGTTGCGGTGTTTCCCACCTACGAGGAGTACGCAGCGAAGACCGACCGGCTCATCCCGGTGCTCATCGCCTCACCCGTCTGATCACCGACGAACCCATCGCGAGATGCCTCGCACCGCGAGGCATCTCGCCAACCGCCATGATGGTGGCGTGACCCAGGCAGATATGTCCGACTACGAGCGGGCCATCGCGAGCGGGCGCGAACTCTACCCGGGCGTGCGCATCGGCCGCCCAGGCCGGGCTCGCACTTACTGGCTGACCATCGCACTGCTGCGAGCCCTGCGCCTGCGCTGGAAGGTCACGGTCACCGGCAAGGAGCACCTAGCCCACGGTCCGGCCATCCTGGTAGGCAATCACATCTCCGCCCTCGACCCCGTGGTCGCGGTCATGGGCACGTGGATGCGCGTCACGGCATTCACCAAGGTCGAGGTGTTCGAGAGACGCGGCGCCGTCTTCTTCCGTCTCATGGGGCAGATTCCGCTGCGTCGGGGCGACGAGGCCTCGACGGTATGGGCAATGGACATGGCCTCGCGCTGCCTCGCACGCGGCAGCAAACTCGGCCTCTATCCGGAGGGCACCCGGTCGCCCGACCCGGCGAAGCTTCATCGACTGCACCGCCGAATCCTCATCCCCGTTCTGCAGGCCCACCCCGAGGTGCCGGTGCACGCCATCGCAGTGTCGTACGAGCGTCGACCCCGGCGCCGCACCCGTGTCAGCGTCAACCTCTCCGCTCCCCTTGCCCTCGACCTTGCCTCGATGAGCCACGATCAGGTCACCGACCTCGTCCGCGACGAATTGCTGCGACTGGGCGGACAGACCTACGTCCACGCCTTTGCCCGCGACGCCAAGGCCCGCACGGAGAGTTCATGAGCACAGGACAAAGCTCATGAGCACCGGACAAAGCCCATGAGTACACGACCAAGCCCCGATACCGACGTTGCGCTGCAAGGCTCCGTCCGCGCGGTCTACCTCGTCTTCATTGGCGCGGGCCTCGGCTTCGCAAGCTGGGCCTCGCGAATCCCCCAGGTACGCGAGGACCTCGGCCTCACCCCCGCCTCGCTGGGGTTGGTGCTGCTCGCGATTGCCGCCGGCTCCCTCATTGCCCTGCCGTCGGGCGGCCTCATCGTCCATCGGCTCGGCGCCGCCAGAACCGTCCTCGCAATGTCCGTGCTCTTCGCGCTCGGCATGGCCACCGCTGCAGTCGGCGTGCTCATCGGCGTGGCCCCGGTGGTCGTCGGGCTTCTGCTCCTCGGCTTTGGCAATGGCGTCTGGGACGTCGCGATGAACGTCGAGGGAGCGGCGGTCGAGCAGCGCTTAGGCCGTTCGATCATGTCTCGCTTCCACGCCGGATTCAGTATCGGGACGGTCATCGGCGCGCTCATCGGCGTCGGCATGAACGCCCTGCACGTGCCCGTCACCGCGCACCTGCTGCTCATCGCTGCGGTGATCGCCCTCGCCATGCCACTGTCGACGCGCGGATTCCTCCCGGCGGGCGTTGTGCACGACGAGGGAGGGGAGTCCAAGGCTCACCCGCTCGCGGCCTGGACCGAGCCCCGCACGCTGCTCATCGGCCTGTTCGTGCTGACCATGGCCTTTGCCGAGGGCACCGCGAACGACTGGCTCGGCATCGCAACGATCGACGGCTACGGCGCCGATGCAGCCCTCGGCTCCCTTGCCCTCGGACTGGTCCTGGCGGCCATGACCATCGGCCGCTGGTTCGGCCCGCAGGTGCTTGATCGCTACGGGCGCGTGCTGGTCCTGCGGGCGTCGGCCGCGCTCGCCATCATCGGGCTCGTCGTGGTCGTGTTCGGGCCGAACCTGGTGACGGCCTTCATCGGCACCGTGCTGTGGGGCCTGGGCACCGCACTCGGCTTCCCCGTCGGCATGAGCGCTGCGGCCGACGATCCGCGCTACTCCGCCGGTCGCGTCAGCGTCGTCGCAACCATCGGCTACGTCGCGTTCCTCGCCGGTCCGCCCCTCATCGGCCTGCTCGGCGAGCAGAGCGGAGTGCTGCGCGCACTGTCGGTCACCGCCGGCCTGCTCGCCGTCGGCTTCCTCGTCGCCGGGGCCACCCGCCCGGAAGAACCCTCCTCGCCAAGGGGCAACGAGGGGGCCGCCGCCCTACGCTGATTCGATGGGGGTGCTGACCGGACTCACCGACGAGCAGGCCGCGGCGCAATTCGCCGCAGATGGCCCGAACGAGCTGCCGACGGCACGCCCGCGCAACCTCCTGCAGCAGGCCCTCATGGTCATCCGCGAGCCGATGCTGCTGCTCCTGCTCGCGGCGGGCGCCATCAACTTCGTCCTGTCCGAGCCCCTCGACGGCATCATCCTGATGCTC
>WLND01000216.1 GCA_009726075.1 Actinomycetota bacterium | reverse complement strand
TGGTCGAGGCGGGGGTACGCGGAGTGCCCGCACGCACGTCGAGGAGCACGGTGTCAGTGCTCGGATCGATGACAACGGCGCTGAATTGGCCCAGGGCGCTTGCCTTGAGTGTCCCGAGGACTGCCCGCTGCACGCCAGCCTTGGTGGGTGCGGGTGCCGTCGAGTCGACGACGGCCGTGGGGCTCAGCACCGCGGGCGCGGGCCCGGTGGGCGGAGCGGTGACCTCAGCATGGGAGGGCGACGGGAATGCCGAGACGAGCACGATCGTCGTCGCCACCACCGCCATGATGCGCCGGGCCATGCAGCGTCCTTTCGTCGATCGGGTCGTCCATAGGGAAGACTAGGCGACTATGAGGCCCTTGGATTTTGACGTGACCATCGAAATACCCGCGGGTAGCCGTAATAAGTACGAGATGGACCACAACACGGGCCGGATTCGACTCGACCGGATGCTCTTCACTTCGACGCGGTACCCGCACGACTACGGGTTCATCGAGAACTCGCTCGGCCTCGACGGCGACCCGCTCGACGCCCTCGTTCTCACTCAGGAGCCCACGTTTCCCGGAGTTCTCATTCGGTGCCGAACCGTCGGTATGTTCCGCATGACGGACGAGGCAGGCGGCGACGACAAGGTGCTGTGCGTGCCGGCCGGCGACCCCCGCATGGAGCACCTGCGCGACATTCACCACGTGCCCGAGTTCGACCGCATGGAGATCCAGCACTTCTTCGAGGTCTACAAGGAGCTCGAGCCGGGCAAGAGCGTCGAGGGGGCGACGTGGGCCGGCCGTGCCGACGCGGAGGCTGAAATTCACGCCTCGTGGGCACGGTTCAACACCGAGGACCACAGCCACTCCTAGCAACGGCAATGGCGGGCCCGCGATGCGTGGGCCCGCCATTCGTATGCGCTGTCTTAGGCGGTTGGCACGACCGAGGGCGAAGCTGCGGGCTCGTCGCCAGAGACCGTCACCTTGAGCGGAATGAACGTCTGGACCCTGATCGGCTCCGGCATCGGGGTCACCCCGAATGTCTCGAGCGACCCCTGGCCGGCCAGGCGCACGACGTACTGAGCGAATGACAGCGGCAGCGGGGCGGCCGGGTCATCGCAGATGAGCAGGTGCGCATATCCGATCACGGGCCAGCCGACGAGCGGCTGGTCGGCCCCGAGGACGATCTTGGACGACGCGATGTCGAAGTTGCCCTCGACCGGCACACCACCGATAGCCGGGCTGGCCAGAATGTTCCCCGTGCCATCGACCGTGATGTTCGTCGCACCCGAACCGACCTTGTAGAGCTGGACGTCGTCAGCGGTCACCACGACCTCCTGGGTGGCGCCATCGGCGTCCACCACCGCAACCGGCAGATTCGCGGATGCCAGCACGTTGTTGAACGCCTGGAATATTGGGAGCACGGCCACTGCGCCCTCGGTCACCGTGAGCTCGGAGATGAGGTCGGTGACCGTTGGCAGTTGCTGGCCGGCGGCCAGAACGCCGACCGTGCCGGCGCTCCAAGACTCGGGTGCGAACTGGGCCACCCACGCCGTCATCGCCTCGACCGAGCCCTGCGGAGTCTGCGCCGCCATGAGCGTGAGCGGGGGAAGACCGCTGAGATCGAAGTCCGGGTTGGCGTCGGCGATGACCGGGTCGTCCCAGGTCGTCACCGTGCCCTGCAGGATGCCCGCGACCGCCTGTGGCGTCATGACCAGGCCTTCGAGGCCCGGCTCGTTGTACGCGATGGTGACGGGGTACCCGAACGCCGGAACGACGATGGGCGAGCCTGCAGCGCAGGCCTGCTTGTCGAAGCTCGCGATATCGGCCGGCACCGGGGTGCGGTCAACGAGTTGCAGGGGCGAGGCGACATCGCCGGGCGCCTCGACGACGGTCTGCCCAGGGCAGATCGAGGTAAGCGCATCGCCGACCGAGGTCATCGCCCCGGTGAGGGTCTCCGATACCCCGACCTGAACCTCGCCCGGCTGGCAGACGATCTGTGACTCGGCACGGGCTGCGAGGACGTCAGGCGGCATTGGCGGGGTGCACGCGCTGATGAGCGCGGCTGAACAGGCAGCGAGGACGATGCCCCGGGTTCGCATTGACTTCCGGGACATCGTCCTCACCTTTACCTAGCCGAGATGGCGTGAAGCTGACTTGCTCTGACGGGTGACTACTTGATCTTCGCGACCAGTTCCTTGGCCTTGGCGAGGACCTTGCCTGCAACCGGCACGTAGCCGAGCGATGCTGCACGCGACGGGCCGCACTTCTGGATCACGTAGTCCTGGAACTGGCGAACACCGAGGCCGTTGGCGCCGCTGCCATCAGTGCGTGCGAGGGCGTAGCTGAAGATCGACATCGGGTAGGCGCCTGAGACGGCCACCTTGTAGTCGAGCTGCACCAGGCCGCGGGCATCGATGTTGGTCTGGTTCGCGAGGTTCTTCGCGGCAGATGCCGAGGAGGGAGCAATGAACTCGCCCTTGGCGTTCTGGATACGAGCCGACGGGTAGCCCTTGGCATCGCCGAGGTCGACGTAGCCGATGGTGCCCTCCTTGGCGAGGACGTTGGCCATGACGCCGGAGTTGCCCTTGCCTGCGACGGAGTTTGCCGGAGGCGTGCCACCCGGGAATGCGGTTGCGAAGTCGTCCTGGACCTTTGCGAAGATCGAGGGCGCCCAGGAGTTCAGGTACTGGAGGTAGTTGTTCGAGGTGCCCGAGGCGTCAGACCGGTACGCAATGGTGATCGGCGTCGCCGGGAGGGCGTCCTTGATGCGCGGGTTGTCGTTGAGGATCTCCGGGTGGTTCCACGTCGTGATCGCCCCGCCGAAGATCTTGGCAAGCGTCGTCTGCTTGAGCTGGATGGACGAGCCGAGGGTACGGCCGGTCTTGGCGTTCTTCAGGTTGATCGGCACGGTGATGGCGCCGCCAATGGTGGGAACGTAGGTCCAGTCGAAGGTGGGCTCACCCGACGAGTACTTGGAGTCGGTCTGGGCGAAGACGAAGGTGCCCTTCGAGAAGTTTCCCTTGCCGGTGCCGGAGCCCGTCGAGGTGTACTGGATCGTGAAGTTGCTCTGCGACGCATTGAAGTCGGCAGCGCACTGCGAGAGGAATACGTAGGGGAAGGACGCACCGCCACCGGCGATGCTGTTTGCTGCGTTTGCCGGGCCCGCCAGTGCGACCGTTGAGGCCACGAGAGCTGCGGTTCCGATGATCGCGAGAGTGCGACGCACGATATCTCCTTAGTGATGGAAGGTGCTTACCGGAAATACGTTACGAGCCAGTTGTTTACGAAAAGCGAGCGTTTGGTGTTGCCATGCCGTCGTCTGGGTGAACAGTCGGGGCTGAGGTGAACGCAGGGTTAACCGAAGCGTCCATTCACGTAGTCGAGGGTGCGCTGGTCCTGAGGATTGCCGAAGATCTCGGTGGTCAGGCCCTGCTCGACCACGTGTCCCGGCTCGTTCTCGCTCGCGAGGAAGAAGGCGGTGTTGTCGGCCACGCGCACGGCCTGCTGCATGTTGTGCGTGACGATCACGATGGTGACCGTCTTCGACAGCTGCCGAATGGTCTCCTCGATCTTCAGGGTCGACGCCGGGTCGAGCGCGGAGCACGGCTCGTCCATGAGCAGCACATGTGGCTGCACCGCAAGGGCGCGAGCGATGACCAGGCGCTGCTGCTGTCCGCCGGAGAGCTCACCGCCGGCACGATCCAGGCGATCCTTCACCTCGTTCCACAGGCCCGCTGAGGTCAGGGTCTCCTCGACGATGTCGTCGTGGTTATCGCGCTTCATGCCCGAGAGCTTGAGGCCCGACAGCACATTGCCCCGAATCGTCATGCTGGGGAACGGGTTCGGCTTCTGGAAGACCATCCCGATCGCCAGGCGAATGTGCACCGGGTCGACCTCGCGCGCATAGATGTCGCGACCCTCGTACATGATCTCGCCGGCCAGTGCAGCACCCGGCAGCAGTTCGTGCAGCCTGTTGAGGGTGCGGATGAAGGTCGACTTGCCGCAGCCCGACGGGCCGATCAGCGCAGTCACCGAATTCTTCGGGAACTGCATGTTGACGCCCTCGAGCACCTTGCGCTGCCCGAACCACACGCTGACGTCGCGCGCCTCGAGTTCGATCTCGGCCGTTGCCTTCTCGACTGCAATCTCGGCTTCGAGCACGTCGACCCTTTCAAAGTTTCCAGTAGTCATGTCAGATCAACCTCTCTATCGGCCAAGACGCCCGCGGCTGAGCACGCGCGCAAGGGTGAACAACAGTGCAACGAAGATCATGAGAGCAAGGGCCGCGCCCCACGCCCGGGTCACGGCATCGGGGTACGGGAGCGCAACATTGTTGAAGATGTAGGTCG
>WLND01000215.1 GCA_009726075.1 Actinomycetota bacterium | reverse complement strand
GTGAAGCAGATGCGCGAGACATCGGGGTTCTCGGTGAGCGGAGCCCCGGCCTCGATGCCGAAGCCCTGCACGACATTGAAGACTCCGGCCGGCAGGCCGGCCTCATGGGCGAGCTGCGCGAAGTACGAGGCGGTGAGGGGCGCCCACTCCGGTGGCTTGAGCACGACGGTGTCGCCGGACGCAAGCGCCGGGCCGATGCGCCAGGTGGCGAGCATGAGCGGCGCATTCCAGGGCGTGATGATGACGGCGACTCCGGAAGGGTCCCAAGTCACGTGGTTGGTGTGGCCGCGTGTCTCGAAGTCTGGGTGCTTGAGGTCGTTCATCGCGTAGTCGGCGAAGTAGCGGATGTTCATGACGACGCGGGGCATGACGCCGCGACGATGCGAGCGCAGCAGCGAGCCGTTGTCGTGGGTCTCGAGCTGGGCGAGCTCCTCGATGTGCGCTTCGACGTTGTCGGCGACCCGGTGCAGGATCGCGCCGCGCTCGGCGGGGCTCAGTGCCGCCCATGCGGGAAACGCCGCCTTGGCCGCGGCAACGGCGGCATCAGCCTCGGTGCGACCGCCTCGGCTCACCTGGGCGATCACTGTTCCGTCGATGGGCGAGATGCTCTCGAAGGTTTCGAGGGAGGCCACGCGGCTGCCCCCGATCCAGTGGCGGGTATCAACCTGGACGCCGCCAACGGTGGCAGTCGACATCTGAGTCCTCATTCATTATCCGGAAATATGCGTCGCTCGGAACGTATGCTGATTCGCGATCAAGATCGTTCGGACCCTAACGGATTCTACGGTCTCCCACCAGTCTTTGGAGTAATTGTGAGCCGTCCGCGTATCGCCATCCTGGGCAGGTTCACCGAGTCGGCAAGCGCCCTGCGCTACCGCGGGCTGGTCAGCTCGCGCGCCCTGCTCGAGTACGTCTGGGCGAGCGGGGGCGATCCGATGACCCTCCTGCCCGGCAGCGACCCCGATGCCCTCGACTGGGCGGCACGGCTCCGCGGCTTCGAGGGAGTGTTGCTTCCCGGCGGCGGCGACGTCCGTCCGACTCGATACGGCAAAAGCGACGACGACCCGAGCCTGTACGACATGGACGACATGCAGGACGAATCCGACATCACCCTCACCCGATACTGCCTCGACCAGGGAATCCCGATGCTCGCAGTGTGCCGCGGCCTGCATGTGCTCAACATCGTTCGGGGCGGCACCTTGATCGTCGATATGCCCGAGAACCACCGACACCACGTGCATGAGGTCGCCTTGAGCGACGATGCCGGACCGCTGGGCATTTCCGGCAGTTCAGTGACGGCCTCCTGCTACCACCATCAGGCCATCGACCGAGTCGGCGACGGACTCACCGTTGTCGGCACCTCAGGCGACGGAGTCGTCGAGGCCGTGGTCGCTGATGCGAAGGCGTGGACGGTGGGGGTGCAGTGGCACCCGGAGGACACCTATGCGCAGGATGCGCAGCAACGCGAATTGATGGGCTCCTTTGTGCATGAAGCTGGACGGGGCTAGCACCCGTACCAGCGACAGCCTGGCGCCGAGCCCGGCCACCGCCATGCCGTCCTCAACCATCGAGCCCCGGATCGCGCCGACGATGCCTTCGACCGGATGACAGCCACGGCTACCAGCCCCAGACCGCCGAGCGTCCGTTGAAGCTCGTGAGGCTGGAAGCGCCGGTCGGCTTTGCCCCAGGGCAGTGCCTAGTCGCTGGCCGCCTGCGTGATCTGTCGCAGGTACTCGGCGATCGCGGGCAGTTGTGCACTGTCAAGCCCGCGAGTGACGCGCCGCTCTGCCTTGTTGAATTCCGGGAAGAGCCCCTTCATCAGTCGCTTGCCGGCCGTCGTGAGTTCAACGGTGACGAGGCGCCCGTCTCGCTCGCCGCGCTTGCGCACGAGGAGTCCGCGGCTCTCGAGCGTGGTGAGCACGCCACTGAGCGTGGCCTTCGAGACACCCGCCTCGGAGGCGATTTCACGAGTCTCGGCCGACTCCCAAATCCATGCCACCCAGAGGACGACGAAGCCGGTCCAGGTGAGGTTCGACTTCGCGAGGACAGTTCGCTCCATCTGGTTGCGTGCGGCGTTCGCGGCGCGGAACAGGTTCGCGGTGACAGCCATGGCCTCGAAGTCGAGGTCCATGCCAGCGAGTCGCGTGGCGACCTGGCTTTCGGTCTCGTCGAGCGTGTGCTGGCCGGGCATGAGGCCCCCGTCGGTTGGGAATATCGAGGGTAGTCTGGCAACACTTCACATGGGACGCCACGGCGCTCTAAGGTACGGAGATAGTTTGGACCCGAACGATCTCGAGTTCCGGAGGCTTCATGAGCACCATGACCGATGTGACCCTCGCCGACATCAGCCTGTTCGCAGACGGTGCGCCATGGGCGGTTTTCGAAGAACTTCGACGCAATTCGCCGGTCCACTGGAATGTCGAGGAGGAGCCGAACTCGGGTTTCTGGTCGGTCACTCGCTACCAAGACATCGTCGAGGTCCTTCGCGACACCGAGATGTACTCAAGCGAGATCGGCGCGGCCAACCTCGAGGAACTCGATCCGCGACAGCTCGAGATCCGCAGGTCGATCCTCGAGACGGACGGGACGCGGCACCGCACGCTCCGCCGGATGCTGCAGCCGCAGTTCACTCCGAGGGCCCTCGCCGGTTACGAGACGTTCCTGCGCGGCATCACCGCGACCACGCTGGACAAGGCTCTCGTCAAGAGCGAGTTCGACTTCGTCGCCGATGTCGCCGCTGACTTCCCGATCCGCGTGCTCGCCCAACTGCTCGATGTCCCCGAGTCCGATATCCCGAGTCTCATCAAGTGGGGAAACAAGCTCATCGGCAACACCGACCCCGAGCATGCCGACGTCCTCCTCGGCAGCCCGGAGAGCGAGATGTACCGCGATCTTCCGTTCAGGTCGCCGGCTGCGCTCGAGGTCTTCAAGTACGGATACGAGCTCGCCTGGGGTCGCAAGGGCGGCAACGGCACTGATCTCGTCTCGGTGCTTGTGAACACTGAGCCGTCCGACGGAATCCCGATCGACGCGCGCGACTTCCGCAACTACTTCCTCCTCCTCGTCATCGCGGGCAATGAGACAACCCGGCACACGATCACGCACACGATGAACAACCTCATGGCGAACCCCGATCAGGTCGCCATCCTCCGGGCAAATCCGGAGCTCATCCCGTGGGCCGTCGAGGAGTTCCTCCGCACGGCCAGCCCGGTGCATCATTTCCGTCGCACGGCCCGGCACAACACCGTGCTCAACGGGCAGGAAATCAAGGCGGGCGACAAGGTCGTCGTGTGGTTCAGCTCGGGGAACCGCGACGAAGAGGTCTTCGCCAACCCGAATGCCTTTGACGTGAAGCGCCATCCCAATGAGCACATGTCGTTCGGACGGGGCGGCCCGCACATGTGCCTCGGAAACTCGCTGGCCCGCATGGAGATCCAGATCATGTTCGAGGACCTGCTTGCCCGCGACGTCGATCTCGTGCCGAATGGCAAGGCCGATTATGTGTACAGCAACTTCGTGCACGGCTTCAAGCGAGTTCCGGTCAAGCGCGCCTAGGGATCAGCCAGGGACAAGGTGGCCCAGGCTGGCCACCTGGACGAGGAAGTTATCGACGAGTGCGTGCGACCGTTGCCGTGCCTTCGGCTCCTCCGCCCGCGTGTAGGCGAGCAGGATGTCGGGGTCTTGGCCGTCGGCGATGATGAGGTTGCGGCCGTCGCCGGGGGAGTTGAGCCAGCCCTCGAGCATGTCGCCGGTGAGTTCGGGGTGGAACTGCAGGGCGAGGTTCTTGCGGAGGGTGAATGCCTGCGAGGCGCGCGAGGTGCGCGCGATCTCGTCCGCTCCCGGCGGAAGCTCCCACCTGTCGAAGTGGAATGAGAACCACGGGCCCGGGTCGATGAGCGACTCGTCCTCGCTCCACAGGCTCGTCCAGCCGATCTCGCAATCGGGCGCCCGGCCGACGCTGCCGCCGTGAGCGCGGGCGAGCAACTGGCCGCCGAAGCAGATGCCGAGCACGGGCACACCGGCGGCGTCCGCGTCACGGAGCCACTGCATCTCGGGCAGCAGCCATGAGCCGATCTTCGAGTCGTCCCACGCACCCCATGGGGACCCCATCGGCACGATGACATCGAAGTCCCGGGGATCGGGGAATTCGTAGGTTGCGTCGCCGGGGGTGTCGTAGAGGTGCGCATCGACGATGGTCTCCTCGACCGCCTCGAACCCGAGCTCCTCGAAGCGCTCGGCCACGAGCCGCGGGGGGCTGAAGGCATCGTGCTGCATGAAAAGCACCCTCATGCGGTGAATCCTCTCTCAAACCGGCCCCGAGCGAGCACGATTCGACATACTATGCCGAGATCGTTGGGGGCCG
>WLND01000214.1 GCA_009726075.1 Actinomycetota bacterium | reverse complement strand
TCGATGTTGATGAGGCCGAGCGCGTTCTCGATCTGCGCCTCGATGCCGATACGGCCGACCTCAAGGCCGTTGGCCTTCTCGACCTGGGTCATGAGGAGGTCGAGCGCGACGATCTGGTCGGCGGTCTGCACCTTTGGCAGCATGATGCAGTCGAGGTTGGCGCCGGCTCCGCCAACGACCTCCACGACATCGGCGTAGGTCCACTGGGTCGTCCAGTCATTGACCCGCACCGTGCGGATCTTGTCCTCGTATCCGCCCTCGTTCAGCGCGGCGACGATGTTCTTGCGCGCATCGGGCTTGGCCAGCGGGGCAACCGCGTCCTCGATGTCCATGAAGAGCTGGTCGGCCTGAAGGCCCTTGGCCTTCTCGAGCATCTTCGTGCTGCTGCCGGGCACGGCCAGATTCGACCGGCGCGGGCGCATGCGATTTCCCATGTGGTGCTCCTGTTCCTAGGTCTTGTTTGCGGTTTGGTGGTGGTCGCTGATGGCGAGTGGGTCAAGCCCGTTGCTCACCCGGATGACGTTGAGGATCTCGGCCATGATCGGCGTGAGGTCGTAGTCCTTGGGCGTGAAGACCGCAGCGACGCCCTGCTCGATGAGCGCCCGGGCATCGTCGTCCGGGATGATTCCGCCGAGCACCACGGGCGTATCGGCCATGCCGGCCTCGCGGAGTCCTGCGAGGATGCCGGGCACGAGTTCGAGGTGTGAGCCGGACAGGATCGATAGGCCCACGCAGTGAACGTCCTCCTGCGCCGCTGCGCTGACGATGTCCTGCGGCGTCAGGCGAATGCCCTGGTAGATCACCTCGAAGCCCGCATCGCGCGCGGCGACAGCAACCTGCTCGGCGCCGTTGGAGTGCCCATCGAGCCCGGGCTTCGCGACGAGCAGTCGCAGCCTGCGCCCGAGCTCAGTCGAGGTGGCATCGACGGCTGCTCGCACGGGCTCGAGCGAGGGGCGCCGACCGGCGCCGACGCTGCCGCTCACTCCGGTGGGCGCGCGGTACTCGCCGAACGCCTCGCGGAGGACCTGGGTCCACTCGCCGGTGGTCACGCCCGCGCGGGCGCAGGCGAGCGAGGCTTCCATGAGGTTCCGGTCACTGCCTGCGTCGTTGGCCAGTTGCGCAAGGGCGTGCTCCACGGCGCCGGCGTCGCGTGCGGCCCGCCAGGCGTGCAGTGCGTTGACCGCCTGCTGCTCCACGGCCGGATCAACGCGCATGATCGCATCGCCGAGGTTCTCGGTAAGCGGGCTTGGCTCGGTCTCGGTGAGGACGTTGACGCCGACGACCCGCGCCTGGCCGGACTCGATCAGGCCACGGCGAGCAGCATGGGAGGAGACGAGCTGCCCCTTCATGTAGCCCGACTCGACGGCAGCCATGGCCCCGCCCATCGCATCGATGCGGGCGAGCTCGGCCTTGGCCTCCTCGACCAGGGCTCGCACCTTGGCCTCGACGACGATGGAGCCGTCGAAGATGTCGTCGTACTCCAGCAGATCGGTCTCGATGGCCAGCACCTGCTGCATGCGCAGTGACCACTGCTGGTCCCAGGGCCTGGGCAGGCCCAGCGCCTCGTTCCAGGCGGGGAGTTGGACGGCCCTGGCGCGAGCCGTCTTCGACAGCGTCACGCCGAGCATCTCCAGGACGATGCGCTGCACGTTGTTCTCTGGCTGCGCCTCGGTCAGGCCAAGCGAGTTCACCTGGACTCCGTAGCGGAATCGGCGCTGCTTCTCGTCGGTCACCCCGTAGCGATCTCGTGTGAGCTCGTCCCACAGCTGGACGAACGCGCGGATCTTGCACATCTCCTCGATGAATCGCACGCCAGCGTTGACGAAGAACGACATCCGCGCGACGACGTCCGGTAGCTGCTCTTCAGCGACCTGACCCGAGTCGCGGACGGAGTCGAGCACCGCGATCGCGGTGGCGAGGGAATAGGCAATCTCCTGGACGGGCGTGGCACCCGCCTCCTGAAGGTGATACGAGCAGATGTTGATCGGATTCCACTTCGGGGTGTTCGCGACGCTCCACGAGATCATGTCGGTGATCAGCCGTAGCGACGGCACCGGCGGGAATATGTAGGTCCCGCGCGAGAGGTATTCCTTGACGATGTCGTTCTGGGTCGTGCCCGACAGCAGGGCTGGATCGATGCCCTGCTCCTGCGCCAGGGTCACGTGCAGGGCGAAGAGCCACATCGCCGGCGCGTTGATGGTCATCGAGGTGTTCATGCGATCGAGCGGAATCTGGTCGAGCAGCTGGCGCATGTCGCCGAGGTGTGCGATCGGCACTCCGACCTTTCCCACCTCGCCTCTCGCCATCGGCGAATCGGGGTCGTAGCCGGTCTGCGTCGGGAGGTCGAAGGCGATCGAAAGGCCGGTCTGGCCCTTGCTCAGGTTCTTCAGGTACAGGGCATTGGACTCGCGCGCGGAGGAGTGCCCGGCATAGGTGCGCATGACCCAGGGCTTGTCCGCGGCACGCGGTGCGTGGTCCTTGGGACTGCTCGCTGTCGAATTGCTGGCGGCCGATTTGCTGGCGGCCGAATTGCTGGCGGTCGGCCGGCTCTCGGCCGCAGCATGCTCGGCCGCTGGACTCCCGGTCGGGCTACTCACCGTCGGCACCGCCACCGGTGCTGTCGGTGCGAAACCGGTTGATGGCGCCGATGTGCTGCGCGCGCATCTGCGGGTCGGTGACGCCGAGGCCCTCGCTGGGCGCGAGGCACAGGACTCCGACCTTGCCTTGATGCGCGTTTCGATGAACCTCGAACGCGGCTTGCCCGGCCTGCTCGAGAGGGAACGACTTCGACAGGGTGGGGTGAACCATGCCCTTGGCGATGAGTCGGTTGGCCTCGTGGGCCTCGCGGTAGTTCGCGAAGTGGCTGCCGATGATGCGCTTGAGGCTCATCCAGAGGTAGCGGTTGTCGTATTCGTGCATGTAGCCGCTGGTCGAGGCACAGGTCGCGATCGTCCCGCCGCGTCGGGTGACGTACACGCTGGCGCCGAAGGTCTCGCGGCCCGGATGCTCGAAGACGATGTCGGCATCATCGCCCCCGGTCAGCTCGCGAATCCGCTTGCCTAGGCGCTGCCATTCCTTCGGGTCCTGAGTGTTCTCGTCCTTCCAGAAGCGATAGTCCTCAGCGCTTCGGTCGATGATGAACTCGGCACCCATCGCACGGCAGAGCTCGGCCTTCGCGGGGCTCGACACGACGCAGACCGGTATGGCGCCGCCGTTGACCGCGTACTGGGTGGCGTAGGACCCAAGCCCGCCCGATGCCCCCCAGATCAGGACGACATCACCCTGCTTCATCCCGGCGCCATTTCGCGATACCAGTTGCCGGTAGGCGGTTGAGTTGACGAGCCCCGGCGACGCCGCCTCCTCCCAGGTGAGGTGGGCGGGCTTGGCCATCAGCTGATTGCTCTTGACGATGGCGAGTTCGGCGAGGCCGCCGAAGTTCGTCTCGAAGCCCCAGATGCGCTGCTCGGGATCGAGCATCGTGTCGTTGTGCCCGAGCGGTGACTCGAGTTCGACGCTCAGGCAGTGGGCGACAACGCGGTCTCCCGGCTTCCAGGCATTGACCCCGGGGCCGGTTCGAAGGACGACGCCTGCGGCGTCTGACCCGATGATGTGGTACTGGAGATCGTGGCGCTTGCCGTCCTCGCGGCTCTTGCCGTAGCGCTCGAGGAAACCGAAGGTAGACACCGGCTCGAAGATGCTCGTCCACACCGTGTTGTAGTTGATGCTGGACGCCATCACCGCAATCAGCGCCTCGCCCGGTGCGAGTTCGGGCAGTGGCACTTGCTCGACGTGGAGCGATGTGCGCGGGTCCTTGTCGCGGGAGGCAATGCCCTCGAACATGTCGGCCTCGTCCTTGTGAATCGTCACCGCCCGAAATGACTCAGGTACGGCAAGTGACTCGAAAGCCTCCGCAGAGGCCCCGTTCTCTATGGCATTGAGGATCTGCTTCACGGTGTGTTCCTCCGGAGTTGGACGCGGTAGGAGTAGAGATCGGGCAGGAAGTAGCTGACGGCCAGTTCGACGGGGTGGCCGTCGCCGTCTCGGTACACGCGATCGATGCGCAGGAGTGGTGCGCCGACCTCGCAGATCAGGTCCTTGGCGATGTCGGCGGGCGCCGCCACCGCGGTGATGCTCTGGTCAGCCTCGGTGATCGGGCTGTCGAGGCGCTCGTCGAGCACGCCGATGACGGTGATGCGGCTGACGGTGCCCGTGTTCGTCAATTCCGGCAGGTCGCCGAGTCGCTGGCCCACGTCGAGCGGAAAGTAGGTGTCGGTGATGCAGAAGGGCTTGCCCTCGTGCAGACGCCGAAATCGAAGAGTGCTCACAACGTCGGCATTTGCCCGCAACCGGCCGGCGGCCGCGACAT
>WLND01000213.1 GCA_009726075.1 Actinomycetota bacterium | reverse complement strand
GAGCTGCTCCAGCGGGTGCGCCGTTCGACTGCTGTGCACTCGGGTACCACGGTGGCCTCCGAGGTTGCCGCCTCCGTGAAGGAGGCCAGGGCGGTGCTCTCCGAATCGGGCTTTCCATGGGGCCCGGTGCTCATCACGGCTGGCATCGGCCTGCTCGCCGCGACCGGGGTCGGCTTGGTCGTGGCCGCACCAGCGGGGCTCGTCGGCGCAGCCGCCATCGCGAGCACCCTTGCGACCTTCGGTCCCGGCGGCATGGTCGGCGGTATCGCCACCCTCACCGCCCTCACTGGCGCAGCCACCGCGATCACCGGGCTGGGCGTGGTCGTCGAGCTCACGCCTGGCGATCCGATGTACGAGCAGGTGAGGGAGGCCATCGCCGCGCAGCTCGCCGAGCAGCCGGCTCCGCAACTGCGCACGTCGGTCGCGGGCATGATCGCCGTGCTCTCAGCACAGCGCCGACTCGATCTCCCCTCTGAGGCAACCGGGGTCGAGGATCTCCTCCTCAAGGCATTGGCCATCGTGCAGCACGAGGGGGCACTGCATGCAGAGGTCGCTCCCGGACGTCCGGTCACGAAGGACTGGCAGGTCAAGGGTCGCGTGCTCGCCCGGGCCCTGGACTGGATGGCCAAGCACGGCGATCACCTGGGCCTCGAGGTACTCGATCGAGCCACGGTTCGCCGCGAGATCGAGCAGCAGGCACCCGAATGAGCAGCCCGACGCCGGTGGGGCTCAGCCCACGGTGAACTCGTCGTACCCCGGTGCCGTGCGGGGCCACGGACGGGACGCCTCCCATGCCTCGGCCACGTCGAGCAGCAGGTCGTCGCGCCACCGGGGACCGGTTGCCTGAAGCCCGAACGGCACGCCGTTGGCATAGCGGCCGGCCGGCATGCTGATGGCGGGGTGCCCGCTGATGTTCTGCATCGCCGTCGAGTAGACCTCGGCCGGCAGCAGCCCGGGCCCGTTGCCCCCGGGCAGTTGCCCGTCGGCCAGCCAGCCCTCGACTGCCACGGTCGGCGTAAGCAGGAGGCCACTCGCGCCGAGCAGATCATCCAGGCGCCGTGTGTAGGCGGCCCTTCGGCGGCGGCCCGCGATGTACTCGTCGATGCCGACGTCGAGCCCGATGCGCATGAACGCGGCCGCCGCCGGGTGCATGCGGTCGAGCCATTCGCGGACCTGGTCACGGCCCAGGGCGTTCACGTGATCGGCGGTCGCCAGCACGAACCAGTCGAGGTCGGGGTCGCCGAGGGCTCCGAACACCTCGCCCGGCTCGATGACGGTCACCTCGACAGCCCAGAGCGCGGCGAACGCCTGGGCGGCCTCGGCAAAGCCCGCGGCAACGGCCGACGGCAGGGGTCCGAGCGGCGAGGTTCGCTCGGCAATGAGGATGTGGGTCGGACCACGCAGTGGCCCACGCTGCTCAAGGGCCCAGGGGCTGGGCGCCGACGATGGATCCCCCGAGCGTTGCCCGACCATGAGCGACAGCAGTAGGCGCAGGTCGCCGACCGTCGTTGCCATCGGGCCGTAGGTCGACAGGTCGATCCAGTCGGCGACCGGCCAACGCCCGACCGCCCCGTGGGTCGGCTTGATGCCGACCAGCCCGCACATCGACGACGGGATTCGGACCGAGCCGCCACCGTCGGTGGCCGTCGCGATTGGGACCATGCCTGCGCTGAGGGCGGCCGCCGACCCACCGCTGGAGCCGCCGGGCGAGAACGCCGGGGCCCACGGGTTATGCGTTGGGCCGTCGAGCAGATTGTCGGTGAACCCCTCGGTCGCAAACTCCGGCAGGTTCGTCTTGCCGATGATGACGGCGCCAGCACGGCGCAGAACCGCCGGCACGAGCTCATCGGCGAGCGCAGGCGCGGCGTCCGCGAACATGGCAGATCCCCTGCGCGTGGGCATTCCGATGACGTCCTCGAGATCCTTGACGAGGACGGGAACCCCGTCGAGCACTCCTGCCGGCGTGCCCTCCCTCATCCGGCGCGCATCGAGCGCTCGCGCCTGCTCGAGGGCGACGTCGGCCTGGAGTGCGACGACCGCCCCGAGACCAGCATCGCGGGCCTCGATACGCCGAAGGGACTCCTCGACGGCCTCGACGGCACTCGCCCGGCCATGGGCGATCGCCTCAGCCGTGGCGAGGATCGGGCCATGAGTCCTGGGTGCCTCGTCATGACCGGTCATGGGCGCGCTCCTAGGTCGTGGCGAGGAGCACAGCGAGATCGGAGGTCTCGTGGACGATGGCGGTTGCCCCCATCCGGCGTAGTGCTCGCTCGCGGCCGAATCCGCAGAGTACCCCGACCGACTGCGCGCCGGCGCCGACGGCAGCCCTGATGTCAACGGTCGTGTCGCCGATCATCAGGCACTCGTCCGGCTCGACCCCCATCGCGTCGGCGGCCAGGAGGATCGGGTCTGGGAAGGGCTTCGTGCGACGTGCCGACCGCGCCGTGACCACGACGTCGAAATACCGCAGCAGGTCGGACTCCCGCAGGAATCGCTCGGTGCCTTTGCGGTCGCGGGCACTGACCACGGCCATCGGGAAGCGGCCGTGAAGGCCGGCGAGGAGTTCGTGAACGCCCGGCAGGAGTCGCTGACGCCCCAGCGGGGCACCTCGATGGCGGTACCTCCAGTCAAAGGCCTGGACGACGCCCTCGTACAGGCCCAGACGATCCGCCAGGCTCAGCGCCGAGGTGACCGGCCCCTGGAGCGACATCACGAACCGACGGGCAGTCCTTCGCCGGTCGAATGGCACGGCGTCGGGCATGAGCCTTGCGAGCGCGGCAACGTAGGCGTTGTCTGTGTCGCTGAGGGTGCCATCGACATCGAAGCACAGGGCGCGCACCCGAGCGAGGTCAAGTCGCGGCACATCCCGCGCTCCCGACACCGCTTGATGCTACGGCCGCTACGGGGGTTGACGCCTGCCGTGCTGACCAGCCGAATTGGCCGAGCAGGCGCTTGCGCCAACGATGAGCAGCAGCATCGCGATTGAAGCGACCGGCAGATAGGGAATGGCGACGACCCTTCGCCACTCAACGATCGATCCCACGCCCGACTCGCTGATCAGCAGCAGGTTCACGCCGCCGAGAGCAGCCAGCACCAGCACGGCGCCGACCGGTGCCCTCGACAGCACATGCCGTCCACCGTGCCCCGCCATGTGGCCCAGCGCGCTGGCGAGCCATGCCCCGGCCCGGGTCAGCGGGGGCGCCAGGGCCCAGGCGCAGGCAACGGCAACGGAAAGAACGATGGCGTGCGTGAGCCACCAGGCGCCGCTTAATGCCGAGGCGCCCGACGTGGCAAGCAGCAGGACACCGATCGCCAGCGCGATGAACAACAGGTGGAGCAGGTACAGGCCCATCGCCCGCGAGGCGAACAGCGCGACGGGCACCCAGACGCGGTCACGGGCGAGGCCTCGCTCGAGCAGCGGCCAGGCGAGCATGAGCGCGAAAACCTGCGCCAGGCCGAACGAGGCAAGGACCAGTGTTGGCGGCGCGAGATTGGTCAGGCCCGGTAGCGCGGTGGTCGTGATCAGGGCCGCGGAGTACGGACCCTGCACGATGAGCACGATAGCGACGGCCACGGATGCGAGCACCCCGAAAGCGCAGAGCCACGGACGAAGGGTCCGAAGCCGCGGAAGCTGCATGCCCAGGGCAACGAACAGCGACCACACCAGGACGATGTTCGCCCAGCCGAGCGCCGGATTCACCGCGACGCGCAGCAGGTCGACGCCGGCGATTGCCAGGAGCAATGCAGCGAACTGCCAAGCCCTGGTGATTCGGACGAGCAGGGGGCTGATGGCGATCGCGATCAGGTAGACGCCGAGGAACCACACGATCTGCACCGGGATGATTCCGGCCGCGGCAGCGATCGGTGCCGGACCCAGCCGAGAGATCAGGGCGGCAAGCACCACGGTGATGAGGATGAGCGGGAGGACCGGCGAGACGAGCCTGACGAGGCGCCGGTAAGCCCCGTCAGCGGTCGGATCACGCGCCAGACTCCGCAGGCGGTCGCCCGCAAGCAGGAAGAAGAGCGGGAGAATCTGGACGACCCATGTCACCGGGAAGAGCCACGGGGCCTCGTCCAGCGTGTTGATGACCCTGCCATCGGCAGTGATCGTCCACGCAAGGCTATGGCCGACGATCACCAGGCTGAGCGCGAGTGCCTTGACCGCATCGCTGACCCGATCGCGCCCGGCTGAAGCGGCAAGCACCCGAGACGTCACCGTGGACATTTCCCCACGGTACCCGCCTGCGGGTCAGGTCACTGAGAACTTGCCTCCATGGAGAACTGAAGATTGCCGTCGACCACTGATCCGGCGACTACGAAGATCTGCTGAACGCGTCCGGTCGAGAGGGTGAGCGAGCACGTGAGTTGAGT
>WLND01000212.1 GCA_009726075.1 Actinomycetota bacterium | reverse complement strand
TGGTGAACACCTCGTAGTCGATGCGCTCCACCTCGTCGACGATGCCGCAGTAGAGCACGCGCGCTGCCTCGATGCAGTCGCGTGACGACGGGTGAAGGAGCTCGATGCCCCCTCGGGACTGCTCCTCGAGGTCGCGCACCCGCGCGATCTGAAACCGGAGCGCATCCTTGATCGCCGGCGTCGCGACCCGGGCCTCGAGATCCTCGCGGGTGACGCCGAACGCCGCGAGCTCGTCGAGCGGAAGATAGACGCGTCCCCGATCAAGATCCTCGCCGACATCGCGGACGAAATTCGCGAGCTGGAACGCGACTCCGAGATCCTTGGCACGATCGAAGGCCTCGGGAGCTGACGGCTCGAGGATCGGGATCATCTGCAGGCCGATGACCGCGGCGGATCCGTAGACGTATTTGTACAGAGCCGGGTAGTCGGCGTAGTCGGTGACCGTGAGATCCATGCGCATCGAATGAAGGAAGGCGGTGAAGTAGTCGACCGGGATATCCCAGCGCAGGACGGTATCGACGACGGCGCGGCAGACATCGTCGTCGGAATACCCGCGGCCGAGATCATCGAGGAACTGCTCGCCCCACCCGATGAGCCAGTCGCTCTTCTCGGCATCGGTGAGGGTCGAGCTGAGGTCATCGACGATCTCATCGGCGTAGCGTGCAAATCCGTACAGCGCATGTACGTAGGGGCGCTTGCCGGGCGGCAGGAGCAGGGTGGCGAGGTAGTAGGTCTTCCCGTGGGCTGCGTTGAGCTGCCGGCACCGCTCGTAGGAAGCCCGGAGCAGCGGATCATGGATGCCGGCAGCGTCAAGGTCGCGATTGCTCACGTGGGCATCCTCTCAGCCTGGAGTCGATCAGTTGCCGCACCGAGCAGCAGACGGCGTTCGCGGGGGCTCGCCAGGGCAACGAGCGCGACGATCGCCATGGCAACGAGGAACGTGATGCCGTCGGTGACGTCGAGGAAATTATCCGACGTCGTGCTGCTCTCGACCATGCCGTGCACGGTGAACCCGGCGGTGGCGACCACGGCCACCTGCATGGCGCGATGGCTGAGCCCGCTTACGGCAAAGAGCGGCAGGAACCACAGGACGTACCACGGCTGGATCACGGGGCCTAGGACGACCAGAGCGCAGATGGCCAGCGCCGCTCCACGCACCGGGCTGCGGCCACCTGGCCGAAGGATGAGCATCACGATGATCGCCAGGGCAGCGAGCGAACCGAGGGCGCGAACGATCAGCACCGCAGGCCCGATGTCAGCGGTCACTCCGATGGCGGTGGTCGCATAGCCGATCAGCTGCCCGATGGCCGTCGACGGCGACAGCCACGTGAGCACCCCGGATGGCGTGCCGAACGCCGCCGAAAGGACGCCGAACCCGGCATCGACCGCGAGATAGAAGCACAGGACGGTGACGCCGAACACGAGGATCGACAGCGCCCACGCCCGTAGGCGGCCCAGCCACGGCGCACCGGCTCCGGCCCAGAGCAGCCCGATGAATGGCAGGGCGATGATGGCGATGGGCTTCACTGCGAAGGCGCAGCCGACCAGTACCGCGCCCCAGATGCACCGGCACGTGGCGGCGAGCCAGAAGGCCGTCACCAGGAGGCCGACCATGAGGGCGTCGTTGTGGCCGCCAGAGACGAAGTGCATGAGCACGAGCGGATTGAGCACCGCCAGCCAGGTCGCTCGGGCCGGATCGACCCCGTGGAGCTCGGCAAGTCGCGGGACGAATACGAGGAGAAGGACAACACCGAGGGCGCTCGCGACGCGAAACAGGACGGCCGCGAGATAGGCGTTCGGGTGGGCGAACGACGAGATCGTTCGCTCGATCAGGAGAAACGCCGGACCGTACGGGGTGGGCGCCTCGGCCCACATGGGATCAGCGCCGTCCTGGAACCAGCCGGGGATACTCGCGACACCCATCGTCGTCGGGTCGGACCCTGCTTCGAAGAGGCGTCCCTGCACGTAGTACGAGTAGACGTCGCGGCTGAACATCGGCGGCGCCAGGAGCAGCGGCGCCGACCACATCGCGAGGACCCAGCCAAGCGGCCTCATGGACGGGCGGTGCGCGTCGAGCAGATCAGATCCGAGGACCAGCCAGGACTGCAGCAGCACGGCCAGCCCGAGGAAGACGAAGGCCCGGGCCGCCAACGACCCGCCCGATGATCCGCGCAGCAGGTCGACGAGGGGGTTGGCGAGCAGGTTCGTCTGGAGCGGCAGCCACCCGACGCCGAGCGCTCCTATCGCGATCAGCCCGGAACCGGCGAGACCCGGCAGGCCGTGACGCACGACGAAGGCGCGGGTCGGGCTCACCGGGTCGTCACCTCCGGGCGCGGGACGAGTACCCCGGGTCCTTGCCCAGGATGCGCTCCGCAGCGAGCCTGCCTGAGATGAGGACCATCGGGACACCGACGCCCGGCTGCGTCCCCGAACCGGTGAAGACGACGTTCTCGCCCCAGAGATTGCCGGGGCGGAACGGGCCGGTCTGCAGGAAAGAGTGGGCCGCAGAGAAGGGGGCACCGCGCTCCATGCCGCGCGCCTCCCAGTCGAGTGGGGTCGTGATGTTCTCGACCTCGATCGCGTCGCCGAACCCTACGTAACCCCGCTCCTCGAGCACGCGGACGACCTCGTCGCGGTAGCGGGGCCCCTCCTTGCGCCAGTCGATGGAGGCATCGAGATTCGGCGTGGGGAAGAGGACGTAGTAGATCTCCTTGCCGGGCGGGGCGAGATCAGGATCGGAGCGCGACGGGTTGGTGACGAGCAGGCTCGGGTCGCTCATGAGCTGCTTTTTGTCGATCAGGTCTTCGAAGACTCCCTGCCAAGTCCGTCCGAAATGGATGTTGTGGTGGGCGATCTTCGAGTATTTCGCGGTCGACCCCGCGAGCATCAGGAAGCAGGAGGGGGAGTGGTTCAGTCGCTTGACCGACCAGGGCTCCTTGCCGAGCAGGTCGCGATAGGCCACTGGCAGGTCGGGATTGAGCACGACCGCGTCGCAGGCGATGCGCTCCCCGGTAGAGGTCTGGACGGCGACGGCGCGCGAGCCAACGGTCTCCACTGCAGTGACGTCGGTGGAGTAGCGGAAGTCGACCCCATGCTTGGCGGCGGCGGCGGCCATCGCTGCGGGCAGGGCGTGCATCCCGCCCTTGGGGAAGAAGACGCCGGCGACCGAGTCCATGTAGGCGATGACCGCGTAGATCGCGAGTGCGTCGTAGGGGGACAGGCCCGCGTACATCGACTGGAAGGAGTAGATGCGCTCGGTGCGGGGATCCTTCATGTACTCGCGCACCTTGGGCGCCAGCCTTCGGAACCCGCCGATGGAGACGAGCTTTGCCAGGTCTGGGGTGATGAGGTCGAAGGGGGAGTCGATGTTGCGGTCGATGAAGTCCTTCATCTCGTACCGGTACAGCTGGGAGACGAAGTCGACGTAGCGTCGGTAGCCCTCAGCCTCGTCGTCGCCGATGACCGTGCGGATCTCCTCGGTCATCTCGTCGACGTTCGAATGGACATTGAGGACGGATCCGTCGGGATAGAACGCACGGTAGAGCGGTGCCACTGGCTCGAGGGTGAGCCAGTCCTCCATCGTCTCGCCGAGCGCGTCGAAGCAGTCGGCAATGAGGTCGGGCATGGTCAGGACGGTGGGGCCGGTGTCGAAGCGGTACGTGCCGTCGCCCGCCTTGATATCGAGCCGGCCGGCTCGTCCGCCCGGGATGGCCTCGCGCTCGATCACGGTGACCTTGCGACCGGCGCCGGCAAGGCGCATCGCCGCGGACAGGCCGGCGAGGCCCGCTCCGACGACGATGACGTGATCGGTCGTGCCGCTGACGGTGCGCATGCTCCGCCCCGGAAGCCAGCGGGCCAGGTCGCTTGCGCGGGGGCTCATGCGTTTCCTCTCGTGGAGCGTTCGCGGACCAAGGTGTTCGTCAGACGCTTCTGCGCGTTGCGGCATGGGCGAGGCCGGTGAGGACCTCCTGGGCACTGGGCTCGATGGCGGGGTTACGCGCGGCCTCGAGGGCCTGGGCGAGGCGCACCTCGATCTGCTCCTCGGCGTGTGCGAGTGCTCCGGTGTCGCGGATGATCGAGCGCAGGGTCTCGATGCCGCTCGCGTCGAGCGCCGGGTCGCCGAGGTGGGTCCGCATCGCGGCCGTCTGGTCTGGCGACGCTCGCTGAACAGCGGTGGCGATCAGGACGGTGCGCTTGCCCTCGCGAAGGTCATCTCCGGCAGGCTTGCCGGTCTCGGCCGGGTCGCCGAAGACGCCGAGGATGTCGTCGCGCATCTGGAAGGCCTCGCCGAGGGGCAGTCCGTAGGCCGTGTAGGCAGCGTGGACAGACGGGCCTGCCCCCGCGAGGGCGGCTCCGATGTGCAGCGGTCGCTCGATG
>WLND01000211.1 GCA_009726075.1 Actinomycetota bacterium | reverse complement strand
CGCCAAGGGCCGCGTCGCACGCCTGTCGATCCTCCGCTCCGGCATCAAGGTGACCGTGATCGGTGCCGTCTCGGCGGCCATCGGCTTCGGCGTCGGTCATCTGGTCTCCAGCTACTTCGGCTGAATCCGGTGCGCGGGCGCAATGGCGCCGGACAGGCCGTGGCGTGAAGGGATGACGACCGACCGAGACGGGTCGACGTGTCCGCGGAGCTTCGTCGCGCCGGTGGCGTGGAAGGACTGCGACCTCTAACGTTTCACATCGATTTTGCTTATGCATAGCATTTGACAGCATTATCGAAACGTGTACACTCCGCCCCGTGGCTGTGAGCACCCGAACCTCGCCGAGCGCTGCGCCCGGTCCGTCGCGCGCCCGCCGCGCATCGCACACCTGGCGCTACCCGGTGATCAGCGTGCTGGCAATCGTGGCCTTCCTCGTGATCTGGTACCTGATCGCTCGAGCCGAGGTCTGGCGCCCGCTCTTCGTCCCGCCGCCGTCGGCCGTGTGGCACCAGTTCATCCGCACCACGACCATCCATGACGGCGTGGTGGGCTACAACGGCAAGTACCTCTGGGAGCACCTGTGGAGCAGCATGCTGCGGCTGTTCGAGGGGCTCGCGCTCGGCATCCTGATCGGCGTGCCCCTCGGGGTGGCGCTCGGCGCCTCGCGCACGATCGCGGCGATCCTCCACCCCGGCGTCACCGTCATCCGCAGCCTGCCGCCGCTCGCCTACTTCAGCCTGCTGATCATCTGGTTCGGCATCGGCGAATCGGCCAAGGTGGTCCTGCTCTTCCTGGCCGCCGTCGCACCGATTGCCGTGGCCACCGCCGACGCCGTCGGCAACGTGCCGGTCGACCGTCTCCTCGCGGCGCGCTCGCTGGGCGCCAGCCGCCTGCAGACGATCACCGAGGTGATCCTGCCATCGGCGCTGCCCGAGATGATGACCGGCCTGCGCGTCGCCCTCGGCGTGACGTTCACGACGATCGTGGCCGCCGAGACCGTCAACGGGCTGCCGGGCATCGGCGGCATGGTCCGCGATGCCCAGCGCTTCAACAAGACCGATGTCGTCGTCCTCGGCATCATCGTGATCGGCATCGTCGCGATCATCCTCGACATCGGCATCCGTGCGCTCGATCGCCGTGTCGTCCCCTGGCGCGGACGCGCCTGACTCGCTCCCCGTGGCATCTATCCCCTCCCCGAAAGGAACCATCTCCATGTCCCGTCCCACCACTCGTGTCGGAGTCCGTGCGCTCATCGCGCTCGGACTGCTCGCGATCGTCGCGCTCGTCGTGGCTGCCTGCGGCTCGTCCGACAGCAGCTCGTCGTCTGCGGCCGGCAGCGGCTCGTCCGCCGAGCCCGTCACCCTCCGCATCGGCTACCAGGCGATCCCGAATGGCGACTCGATCGTCCGCCAGAACCAGTGGCTTGAGACGGCGCTGAAGGATCAGAACGTCACGGTCGAGTGGACCAAGTTCGAGTCCGGCGGCGACGTCAACACCGCCTTCCTCGCCGGTGACCTCGACATCGGCCTGGCCGGCTCCAGCCCGGTCACGAAGGGCCTCACCGAGCCCCTCAACATCCCGTATCAGGTGCCGTGGATCTTCGACGTGATCGGCACCGCCGAGTCCCTCGTCGTCAGCAACAAGAGCGGCATCACGGACATCAAGGGCCTCGAGGGCAAGAAGATCGGTGCCCCGTTCGGCTCCACGGCGCACTTCAGCCTCCTCGCAGCGCTGGCGCAGGCCGGCGTGAACCCGACCACGGTCGACATCATCGACCTCGAGCCGCCGGACATCCAGGCTGCCTGGGAGCGTGGTGACATCGACGGTGCCTACGTGTGGCTGCCGGTCCTCGCCGACCTGCGCACCACGGGCAAGGTGCTGATCACCAGCGCCGATCTCGCCAAGGCCGGCAAGACGACCGCCGACCTCGCCGTCGTCAGCAATGACTTCGCGACCAACCACTCGGACATCGTGCAGACGTGGGTCGATCAGGAGAACCGCGCCGTCGCGCTGTTCAACACCGATCCCGCCGCTGCCGGCAAGGCCATCGGCGACGCCCTCGGCCTGACGCCCGAGGAGGCGCTCAGCCAGGCCAAGGAGCTGATCTGGCTCGACGCCACGCAGCAGTCCTCGGCCGAGTACCTCGGTACCCCGGACGCCCCTGGTGCGTTCGCAGCCAACCTGCTCGACGCTGCGACCTTCCTCAAGACCCAGGACGCGATCGACGCCGTCCCGGGCATCGAGGTCTTCCAGCAGGGCCTCAACGGCACCTGGGCAGCGAAGGCGACCTCCGGGTCGTAGACAATCGGCGACGCGTGACCATGACGAATCAACACCAGCACGGGGATGTCGTGGTCACGCGTCCCGGAGCATTGCGGTTCGCCGACGTCCACCATGTGTACGGACAGGGTGCGTCGGCGAACCCCGTGCTCGGCCCCATCGACCTGACAGTGCCGGGCGGAGAGTTCCTCTGCATCGTCGGCGCCTCGGGGTGCGGCAAGTCCACGCTGCTGCGCCTGATCGCCGGGTTCGCCCCGCCGACCCAGGGCAGCATCGAGATCGACGGCCGCGAGATCGTGGCCCCCGGCCCGGACCGCGGCATGGTCTTCCAGCAACCGACGCTGTTTCCCTGGCGCAGCGTGCGCGGCAACGTCGAGCTCGCGCTCAAGCTGCGCGGCTACCCCCGTGATCAGCGGCGCGCCGAGGCCGAGCGCCTGCTGCGGCAGGTTGGGCTCGGTGAGGCCATGGATCGCCGCACCTACGAGCTGTCGGGCGGCATGCAGCAACGCTGTGCCACCGCCCGAGCACTGGCCGGCGACCCCGAGGTCCTGCTGATGGACGAGCCCTTCGGTGCCCTCGACGCGATTACCCGCGAGCACATGCAGCAGGAGCTGCACGCCCTCTGGACCGCGACGGGGAAGACCGTCGTGTTCGTCACCCACTCCGTGGACGAGGCGCTGGTGCTCGGCACCCGCGCGATCGTGCTCGGCGGGCGGCCTGGTCACGTCCTGCTCGACCTCCCCCTCGACCTCCACCGCGATGCAGAGGGCGACACGCACCATGATGCGACGTACGCCGACCTGCGTTCCCAGATCGCCCACGCGATGGACGACGACTACCAGCGCTCCGTGCGCGAGGCCCCCCGATGACCCTGTTCCACTGGTTCCTCCCCTCCTCCGGCGACGGACGCAACATCACCGATGCGCTCGATGGCAAGGCCGACGTCAGCATCGCCCGCCCGGTCAGCATCAAGTACCTCGCCGAGGTGGCGCAGGCGGCCGAGAACGTCGGCTTCGTCGGCGCCCTGACGCCGACCGGCACCGGCTGCGATGAGGCATGGATCCTCGGCTCGGCCGTCGTACAGCACACGCAGCGCATCAAGCCGATCATCGCCTTCCGCCCGTCGAGCATCGCGCCGGCGTGGGCCGCGCATACGGCAGCCACCTTCCAGCGGATGACCGACAACAGGCTGATCGTCAACATCGTCACCGGCGGCAACCCCACGGAGCAGCGCGCGCTCGGCGACTTCCTCTCGCACGATCAGCGCTATGAACGCACCGACGAGTTCCTCGACATCTTCAACCGCTGCTTCGACTACGAGCCGTTCGACTACGAGGGCGAGCACTACAAGGTCGAGCAGGCCTCTCTGCTCATCCCAGCCGAGCGGCCCCCGGTCTACTTCGGCGGCGCGTCCGCTCCCGCCGTCGAGATCGCCGCGAAGCACGCCGACTGCTATCTGATGTGGGGCGAGCCGCGGGATCAGCTGATCGATCGCGTCGCCCGCATTCGAGCCGCAGCAAAGGCGCACGGGCGCAAGGTCAACCCAGGCATCCGCCTGCTGATCATCGCCCGCGACACGGCAGAGGAGGCGTGGGCCGTGGCCGATCGCCTCCTGGAGAGCATGGATGACACGACCCTCGCCCAGGCCCGCGACTACTTCTCGAAGATGGACTCGGTGGGCCAGTCCCGCATGACGGCCCTGATCGAGAACGCGTCGCTGACCACGAAGGACCTCGAGATCGAGCCGAACCTCTGGGCCGGTCCCGCGCTGGTGCGCGACGGTGCCGGCACCGCGGTCGTGGGCAGCTACGACGAGGTCGCCGCCAAGCTGGCCGACTACATCGACATCGGCTTCGAGGAGTTCATCCTGTCGGGCTACCCGCACCTCGAAGAGGCCTACCGGGTGGGCGAGGAAGTCGTGCCCCGCGTCCGTCGCCTGCGTCCCTGATCCGGCGCGCCACCGCGTAGGGTTCCGAGCGTGACCGCCGCCCTCATCGTCGCGCTCGCGGTCGGCATCGTCTTCGCCGCGGCGGTCGTGCGCGGCTACAGCGGCTTCGGCTTCGCGATGATCGGCGTCGCCGGGATCTCGCTGACCGCACCGCCGGAT
>WLND01000210.1 GCA_009726075.1 Actinomycetota bacterium | reverse complement strand
CGCAGGTATCGGTCAGCGGCACGCGACATGATCCGCTCGGTCACGATGTGCACATGGAGATCTTCGGTTCGCTCGACAGCGTCGCCTCGGGAGTCAATGCCCGGACGCCGCTCCGCGGTCTCGACACGGAGGAAGGCACTGAATCAACGATGAACATCAATCCGTATCGAGGCTTCGTCGATCGCTTCCGCGATGCCTTCCGCAATGAGACAACAGCCTTCACCGAGGTCGTTGCCGGCAGCCGCCAGAACCCCTGCCCACCCGAGTCGGCGCGCGAGGCGCTGCGGGTGGCCCTCGCATGCGAGATCTCGGTAGCGGAGCAGCGCCCGGTGCGCGTGGCCGAGGTCACGGGCCGATGAGTGCCTCCTGGCTCTCCGAGGAGAACGCCGATCTCGATGAGGTCGTCACCGTCGTCGGCACCCCGACCCATCTGGCGGACTACCCGCATGCCGCCCGAGTCGAGAAGGGCATCGTCGTCTTCGACAGTGCCACGCTTCCTCGTGCGGGCATGGCGGCTGAGCGCCGCATCGTCATGGCCGAGATCGCGCGTGCGCTGATGGAGGGCCCAGGCGTGGTCGCCTTCGAAGGCGCCTTCCCCGACCACGCCATCATCGATCGCGCGTCGGCTGCGTTCAACGGGATCATCGCCGAGCAGCACGCCTCCGGCGCCGCGGCAGGTGACCACTTCGCCAAGCCCGGCGCCAATGACCGGATCTGGAATGCCCTCGAGAAACTCGCACTGCGCGACCCGGACGCCTTCGCCGAGTACTACGCCAATGACGTCATCGCCCTCGCCTCGCGCTCATGGCTCGGTCCGGGCTATCAGGTGACGTCGCAGGTGAACGTCGTGAACCCCGGCGGTCAGGCCCAGGTGCCGCACTGCGATTACCACCTCGGCTTCATGGGCCGGGAGCAGAACGAGGAGTACCCCGCTCACGTCCACCGCCTCTCCCCCGCGCTCACACTCCAAGGTGCCGTCGCCCACTGCGAGATGCCGCTCGAGACCGGCCCGACCTTCTACCTGCCGCACAGCCAGAAGTTCCCGTCCGTCTACCTCGCCTGGCGACGGCCAGACATCGCGGCCTACATCTCGGAGCACACCATTCAGCTCGCCCTGGCAAAGGGCGATGCCGTCTTCTTCAATCCGTCGCTCATCCATGGCGCGGGAACGAATGTCACGACCGATGTGCGGCGCATGGCAAACCTCCTGCAGGTCTCATCTGCCTTCGGCCGGGCCATGGAGACGATTGATCGCGCCTCAATGTCGAGCGCGCTCTACCCCGTCCTCGCCGAAGCCCAGCGCACAGGGTCGATGCCCGACGACGCCATCGACAACGTCATCGCGGCCTCCGCCGAGGGCTACGCCTTCCCCACCAACCTCGATCGAGACCAGCCGATCGGCGGCCTTGCTCCCCCATCGCAGGCCGACATCGTTCGCACGGCACTTCGCGAGGGCTGGGACGAGCAGGCGCTGACCGACGGACTTCGCAATCACGCACACAGGAGGACGACCCAATGACCACTGCAGAGCAGATCAGCGCATCACCACGGCGGTTGGGCATAGCGGTCGCCGGGGTCGGCCGCATCGGGCGCATGCACGCGCGCATCATCGCTGAGCAGATCCCGCGGGCCCGCCTCGCCGGGGTCTACGACATCTCCGCGGACGCTGCACGCGAGGTCGCGTCCGAGCTCGGGGTGGATGCCGCCTCGAGCATCGATGAGCTTCTGGCCGCGCCCGGGGTCGATGCACTTGCGATCTGCACCGCGACGAACACCCACAGCGAGCTCATCATCAAGGCCGCTCAGGCGGGCAAGGCCGTGTTCTGTGAGAAGCCGGTGAGCCTATCCCTGCGTGCCGTCGATGACGCGATTGCCGCGGTCGATGCCGCCGGAGTGCCGTTCATGGTGGGCTTCAATCGCCGGTTCGACCCGGGCCATGCCGCCGTTCGCAACGCGGTGCAGTCCGGCGAGCTGGGCGACCTCACCATTGCACGCGTAACCAGCCGCGACCCATCACCGCCGCCCATCGAGTACGTGCGGACCAGCGGGGGCATCTGGGTCGACATGCTCATCCACGACTTCGACATGGCGAACTTCATCGTCGGCTCGCCGGTCGTGCAGATCTGGGCCCAGGGTGCCGCCCTGTTCGACGAGGGGATTCGTGGCGCCGGCGACTTCGACACGGCCGTCGCTGTCCTCACTCATGAGAGCGGCACGATCACGACGATCGACGCGAGCCGCCAGGCTCCCTACGGCTATGACCAGCGCGTTGAGGCGCTCGGCACGAAGGGCATGGCCCTGTCCGATAACCGCCGTGACAGCAATGCGCAGGTCTTCGTCGAGGGGGGCACCCGGCTTGCCCCGCTTCAGCACTTCTTCCTCGAGCGCTATACCGATTCGTTCCGCCTCGAGTGGCAGGCCTTCACCGACTATGCCCTCAACGGTGGCCCCTCGCCGGTGTCGGGAGCCGACGGCCGTGCCCCCATCGTCATGGCCATGGCCGCCGCGCTCTCGGCGAGGGAGGGCCGGCCCGTTCGCCTCGACGAGATCGCCTGACCGTGGCGCCCAATCGCCCGACGATCAACGATGTCGCGGCCCTGGCCGGCGTCTCGAAGTCACTCGTATCGCTTGCCATGCGCGGATCGGAGCGCGTCTCACCGGAGAGTCGTGCGGCGATCCTGGCCGCGGCACAGGAACTCGGCTACCGGGCCAATGCCACGGCCCGCAGCCTCGCCGACCGCCGCAGCCACACCATCGGCGTCGTCGTCCAGGACCTGCTCAATCCGATCTACGCCGAGATCATCGACGGAGTGCAGGGTGAGGTTCGAGTGCACGGGTATCACACGATGCTCGTGACCGGCAATGAGAATGCAGTGGTCGAGCGGGGCGAGATCGAAAAGCTCCTCGAGTTCCAGGTCGAGGGCCTCCTGCTCATCGGCCACCGGATGCCGGCCGGGGCGCTCGATGCGATCGCCGGCGACTGCCCGGCCGTCATCATCAGCCGTGCAGAACGTGGAATCGCGGGCCTCGACTCGATCAGCAATGATGACGTAGCCGGTGCCCGAATGGCCGTCGATCACCTCGTGTCACTCGGCCATCGCGCGATCGCGCACGTGACCGGTGGCGATAACGAGGTGGCGAAGCTGCGGCGATCGGGCTACGAGGAGTCGATGACCGAGCACGGACTCGCCGAGCACATCGCCTGCTACGAGGGCGCGTTCACCGACGAGGGTGGCTACCGGGGCGCCGTCTCAGCATTCGAGGCCAATCGCGATCACACCGCCCTGTTCGTCGCGAATGACCTTGCCGCAGTTGGTGCCCTCGCCGCCGCGGCCGACCGTGGACTCGCCGTGCCAGCCGACATCTCCATCGTCGGCTACGACGGCATGGCCCTGGCCGGGCTGCGCTCGCTCAGCATCACGACGATCGCGCAACCGCTGGCCAGAATCGGGACCGAGGCCGCCGCCATGCTCTTCCAGCGCATTGACGATCCGGCCAGGACGCCGGCCTATATCGGCGTGGAGCCACGACTCATCGTCCGGAATTCGAGCGGGCCATTCATCGCGCGAAGATGACCGCCCTTCGGGCTCCCCACCGGCCCCGGCCGTTCACCTTGTCCTGAACCGGCGGTCCCATCAACCGTCCAGCGAAATCCTCCATCGAGAACCGAAATCCGGGAGCACCTCAATATCAATGAACCCCGAGGCCCCGCGGTACTTGCCCGTGCCACCGACGATGGCGAGCTGCTCGGTCTTGTCGTTGGGCCGCGAGGCCGGGTTGCTGAAATCGGCGAACGTCGCGACGCCCATGCCCGAGATGGTGCCCTTGGGCAGGCTGATCACCAGGGTCTTCACGGCGCGATCCACGGCACCCTCGTCGGTCAGTGTCTGGACGATGTCAACGGTGCCGACGACCGTGCCCGACGTTGTCGTGAGCGTCAGTGCGAGCGTCCGAACATCACCAGCGCTGGACCCGGGTGCGCCGTTGTCATTGATGCCCAGTTTCGCATCCTTTCCGATGAGGACGAGGCGCTGTGCCGAGCGGGTCTGAATCCCGCCTGCCGCATATGCCGGTGCTGCGATGACGGACGTCAACGTCAGCACCGCCACGGAAAGCCCAACCAGGATGTTCGTTCGAGTATTCATAGTCGCGATGCTAGGCCAGCGGCTCGCGCAGCCACGAACAGTGGCCGGAGCGGACGTCGGTCAGGCATCCGCGAGCCCCAGGCTGATCGCCACGTGCCGCATCTGGTGGTCGAAGAACACGGACCGTTCGGCCGGAGCCTCGCCAACGACGTTGTGCAGGTGCCCGAAGAGCTCGAGGGAGACGGTGCCCAAGAGCGTTGCCCACGACGCCAGGCCGCGCAGGAGGAGGTCGTCTGACACCTG
>WLND01000021.1 GCA_009726075.1 Actinomycetota bacterium | reverse complement strand
GATCCCAGCCTTCGCGGTGGACCGAACCGAGGTGCTGCTCAAGGCGCTGCATGATCTTCAGGACACCCAGCGCATACCGAGGGTGCCGATTCATGTCGATAGCCCGATGGCGCTGGCCGCCATGCGCGTGTATCGCGCCGCGATCGTCGACCGCGATCCGGAAATCCGCACCGCCGCCGTGGTTCAGGGTCCAGACATCATCGAGCCGCAGAATCTCTTCGAATCGACGACCCCCGATGAGTCGAAGCGACTCGATCTCGGCGGGGCCCGAATCATCGTGTCAGCCTCGGGCATGGGCACCGGCGGTCGCGTCGTCCATCACCTCAAGGCCTTGCTTCCCAACCCCGACAACACGGTGATCATCGCCGGCTATCAGGCGGTCGGCACCCGAGGACGTTCGCTGCTCGATGGCGCCCGCGAGATCAAGGTGCACGGACGCTACGTCAGAGTGAAAGCCGAAATCGTTGACATACGTGGGTTTTCAGTGCACGCGGATGCGAGTGAGCTCATTGCCTGGCTGAGGGCGGCCGGCCAGCGGCCCGAGCAGGTCTTCGTCATTCACGGCGAGCCCGAGGCTTCTGCAGCCCTGGCCCGCAGAATCAGCCTGGAACTCGATGTGGTCGCGGTGGTCCCCAAGACGAGCGAACGAATCGCAATCTACTGACCGCCCAGGAATGCGGCCTCAGTAACCATCCACAGTGCAAGCACGACGAGTATCGCGGCGAAAGCCCGTTCGAGAAGGCGCTGCGACACCACGAGATTCATCCTCGAGGCGAGCACCGATCCGATGAGCCCCCCGACGATCACGATGAGGGGCAGTTGCCACGGGATCTCGTGCCAGGTATCGGCCTTGAAGGCGAGCGCGGTGAGGCTGTTCAGCGCAACGATGACCAGCGATGTGCCGGCTGCGACACCGAACGGAAGCCCGAAGACCAGCACGAGGGCTGGCACGATGAGAAAGCCGCCGCCGACTCCGAAGATGCCGGTGAGCAGGCCCACGCTGCTCGCCACGATGAATGTGAGCCACATGCTGGACGACCCCGACGAGGTTGGCTCGGGTTGAGATCCCTTGCGCCACATGGCAATTGCTGCGCCGACCATGACTACTGCGAAACCGCCCACCAGCCAAGGCCCGGGGATGAGCGGTGCGAGCCGGGTGCCCAGAAACGTGCCGGCCACGCCGAGAACCCAGAACACCAGTGCCTGACGCAGCCTCGCCTGCCCGAGTCGGATCCTCGGGATAGCGCCGAAGCCGGCCGACACGGCGACGACAGCGAGGGACGCTGTCGTCGCCTGGAGGGCCGTGAAATCGAACAGGTACAGGAATGCCGGCACCGCAAGCACCGCCCCGCCAGCGCCGATGAGGCCAAGGATGGCGCCGACGGCGAGGCCGACGAGGAGGGCTTCGAAGATGATCAGGACGAGGGTCCTTTCATGTCGCGCGCGAGGCCGAGGAGGCGAGTCACACGGACCTCAGTCAGCGTAGGCAGCGCCGAGCCGATGACCGACGGTCGGCCTGACGATCGTCAGTCCGGCCGGCTCGGCGTTGGCGAAGTCGTCGTCGACGTGCACCACCTGGATGCCGAGTCCGTCGAGCAGTGAGGCCCCGATGGACGCCCTGAATCCACTTCCGCAGTAGATCCAGGCTGGGCCGTGACCTGAGTTCTCATCAGCCCAGGCGCTCACTTCGTCGAGGCGTCCACGAAGCTCATGGAGGGGCACGTGCTTGGCCCCCGCCACGTAGCCGTCATCGAACTCGCCGTTGCGGCGAAGGTCGAGTATCGGCAGTGTTCGATCGTCTGCCACCGCCTGCGCCAGTTCGCTGTGCGTCGCCCGCCGGTATCCGGTCACCGGCGCCGTGTCGCTGGCCCAGTTCGCGGACGTGCCGACGGCGTAGCCGACCGGGCGGTCGATGCCGATTCGCACGAGTTCGCGCTGCATTTCCTGCACCTCGGCCGCGTCGGCCCCAAGCAGCGTGATCGGCGTCCCCCAGTCGAGCATCCAACCGAGGTAGGTCACGGCGTTGCCATGGACGTCAAAGGAAAGCGAGCCCTTCACGTGATCTGCGGCGAAGAGCTTGCGGTGTCGCAGGTCGACGACCCACTCTCCAGCGGCGATGCGCCGGGCGATTTCGTCGGCTGTCGCAACCATCGGGAGTGACAGGTCGATGGGACCCGCGCCCCGCTGGTTCGCCGGGCCCATGTGGGCGTAGTACGAGGGGTAGGCATCGAGGCCGGCGATCAGTTCTTCGACGAACGTGTCCTCGGCCACGGTGAAGGCCGGGTTGCTCGCAATCTGCTCCGCGACGGTTGAGGCGTTGCCAACCGTAGCCGTGGCGCTGCAGAAGGATCCGAACCCGTGGGTCGGGAACACCTCCGCACTGGGCGTGATCTCGGCACCGATCCGCCGCATGGAGCGCCACTGCGAGCGGGCCAGTGGCTCCGTGAGAGCGGGTCCGAGAAGGTCGGGCCGGCCGACGCTGCCGAAGAGCAGCGAGCCGCCGGTGAAGAGTGCGACATCCTCACCCGCCAGGTTCAGTGCGAAGGCGACGTGATTGGGCGTGTGCCCAGGAGTGTGGACGACGCGGACGACGGCGCCATCGCAGGAAAGTTCGTCAGCATCGCCGACCTGCCGAGCTGCGAAGTCGATGTCCATTCCGGCGGGGACCACGTATTCGGCACCTGCGCGGCGCGCGAGCTCGAGTCCGCCGCTCACGTAGTCGTTGTGGAAATGAGTCTCGAGGACGTGCGAGGCACTCCACCCTCGCTGGTCAAGGATCTCCTCGACTCGGTCGATGTCACGCTGCGGATCGATGACGATCGCGGACGTCCCCACGCCCACGACGTAGCTTCGATCGCCCAGGTTCGGCGTATCGATCGACACGACCTCGAAGGCGCTCATTGCGTCACCATCGCCGGGGCTGCTGCAGCCAGGTCACCAAGGCCACCGTTGAGGTTGTACACGCTCGTGAATCCATCGGCGGCCATCGCATCGGTCGCGAGCTTGGAGCGACGACCGCTATGGCAGTACACGACATAGGTTGCCTGCTTGTCGAGGCCGCCGATCTGCGCCTCGAACGACGGGTCCTCAACGTTGATGTTCACCGCGTTCTGCAGGTGCCCTGCGGCGAACTCCTCGGGGGTACGCACGTCGACGGTGACGACGCCGGCCTGCGCGGCGGTCGACAGGAAGGCCTGCGGGTCAACCGTCTGCACGGCGCTCGCCGTCGAACCGCATCCGGCCAGCAGCAATGCAGCGAGAACTCCCGCCACTGCAACGAGTCTTTTCATCATGCTCCTCTAGATGATCGTTCCGGGATCGCCGCCATTGCGTACGACCAAGCCACCCGCCTGCTGCCACGCGACCATGCCGCCATTCACGCTGACGGCGTCAAGTCCGGCGTCGCGAAATTGCGCCGCCGCGGTGAGCGAACGTCGACCCGACCGGCAAATGACGAGAACCGGCTTTGTCGGATCAATGCCGTTCGGCGATCGAGGCACCTCCGCGAGCGGGATGTGGATCGCATCGGGCGCATGCCCCGCCTCCCACTCGTCGGGCTCGCGCACGTCGACGAGCGCCGCATCGTCCTTGAGCAGGGCAAGCGCTTCGTGAAGGCTGACGGTGAGCTGCGCGCCGCTGCCGAACAGGCCCACGTCTACGCGCCCTTGGCCTCGGCAGCATCGGCGAACTCGCAGAACGCCGCGTAGGCACGCGCCCCGTAGATGGTCGCCGGACCGCCCTGCATCAGGAAGGTCACCCCGATGGCCTCCGCTGCCTCATCGCGGGTCGCGCCGGCGCGAACGGCGCCCTTGGCGTGCGAGGCGATGCAGCCGTCGCATCCGTGAACCACGCCGATCGCCATGGCGATGAGTTCCTTGGTCTTGGTCGCCAGCACTCCCGGAGCGAGCGCCGCAGCGCTCAGGTCGGCGAATCCCTTGTAGACCTCAGGGATCGCCTGACGGAGTGCGCGGTGCTGCGGGTTGAGGTCGTCGAGGACCGCCTGGTGGCTCTCATGGCTCGTCATGCCTTCACTATATACCCCTGGGGGTATCAGTCAAGGTGAGCGGCTTGGCTCTCCGGTGCACCGGTTGCCCCATCTGCGCGAACGCCCTGCAGGTACTTCATGACCCCGTAGACCGACGCCGCGATAGGAACGCCGATGAGCGCACCGAGCAGCCCGAAGTAGGCGGCCCCCACCGCCGTCACCAGCACGATTGCCACCGGGTGCAGGTTCACCGACTTGCCCATGATCACCGGCTGGAGCACATTGCCCTCGAGCTGGCCGATGACGAAAATGAGGATGACGACAAGGGCCCCCGCGAGCACGCCGTCGGTGACCAGCGCGACAAACGCGGCCAGGAACATCGCGACCGGCGCCCCGATATACGGGATGAAGGCCCCGAAGAAGACGATGACGCCAAGCGGAATCGCCAGTGGCACGCCGAGGATGAGCAGCAGGATCGTCACGAGCACGGCATTGGTCAGGGCAATGATGAGCACGCCCCGCGAATACTGCGAGAAGCTCATCCACGCGATCCGCACCGAGGTCGCAACCACCTCGCGATTGCGCGCGGGCAGCCACCCGGTGAACCATCCGAACATGATCTTCGGCTGCATCAACGTGAAGAGCAGGACGAAGATCGATGCCGCGAGCGCCGTGGCTAGGCCAACCAGGCTGCCGAGCCCCGAAACGATTCCGAAGGCGATTGTCGAGCCAGATTCGCGAAGGAACGAAGCCAGGCTCTCGTAGGCGGCCGTCATGTTCGCATCGGTGATCTGCAGCGGCCCGCCACGAAGCCAGGCGTTGAGGTCTTCGACGCCCTGGCTGAACGCCCGACCGATGCCCTCCCACTCACCGGCCGTCTCGATGCCGATGAACGCGACAACGAGCACCACCGCGATGATGAACAGCAGCAGCGACGTGACCCCTGCGAGCCACCGCGGCCATCTCCGGGCCAGGAAATTCGTCAACGGCATCAGCCACGCCGCGACCAGCAGACCGAAGAACAGGGCCATGAGCAGGGTCTCGAGCGGTGCGAGCAGGAGAACGGCCGCATAGACCACGATCCCGATCGCAATGAGCCGCCAGGCGTAGCCGCCAACCCGGCGCATCTGCAGCGACACTGCGTCGGGGGTGCCGTAGGGCTCGGGCCGCGGCGGCCTGCCCGGAACTTCGATGTCCTCTGACTTAGCCATGGCTGCCCCTCAGTCCCTCGGCCCGTGCATCACTGCGACGCACCGAAACATGTCGACGGCACAATGCATCGCGTCTACGTCCGCACGATATCGCTCGCACGGCAGCAATCAGCGCAAGCGAACGAACGAGCGATCCAACTGCCCGACGGAGGTGACCCCGAGCAACTGCATCGTGATCCGCACCTCTTTCTCGAGGATGCTCACGACGCGACGAACACCGTCCTCGCCACCGGCCATCAGCCCATAGAGGTAGGCGCGCCCGATCAGCGCGCCGGTTGCCCCGAAGGCGAGGGCTGCGACGATGTCGGCCCCGGAGGTGATGCCGCCATCGATGTAGACCTCGATGCGGTCCCCCACCGCATCGACCACGGTCGGAAGGATTTCGAGCGGGGGGGTGCCGCGGTCGATCTGGCGGCCGCCGTGGTTCGACAGGATGACGGCATCGACGCCGAGGTCGACCGCGATGACGGCGTCAGCCACCGACTGCACGCCCTTGAGCACGAGCTTGCCCGGCCAGATGGTCCGCAGCCAGGCGATGTCGGCGCCGGTGATGGCTGGGTCGAACACCTTCGTCAGCAGGTCTCCCACGGTGCCACCGGTCGAGGACAGGGAGGCGAACTCCAGGGGCCTGGTGGTGAGCAGGTTGCCCCACCATCGCGGGTACAGGGCCATGCCCGCGATGGTTCCGAGGGTGAGTTGCGGCGGAATCGTCAGCCCGTTGCGCACATCGCGCAGGCGAATGCCGCCGACGGCCGTGTCGACGGTGAGGATGAGCGTGTCGTACCCGGCCAGCTCTGCCCGCTTGACCAGCGCCTCGCTTGCCACCCGGTCGCGCCATACGTAGAGCTGAAACCAGCGCCGCGTATCGGGGGCTGCCTCGGCGAGCGCCTCGACAGACGTGGTCCCCAGGGTCGACAGGGCATACGGAATTCCGACCTCGCCGGCGACCTTGGCCACGGCCGGCTCCCCCAGGTGGTGCATCATCCGGGTGAATCCGGTCGGGCCGAGTGCGAACGGCAGCGAAGAGCGCCTGCCGAGCATGTCGACCGACAGGTCGACCGACGAGACGTCGCGCAGAACCCTCGGGGTGAACTCCACCCGCGAGTACGCCTCGACCGAGCGGCGAAGGGTGAGCTCGGACCCGGCCGCGCCGTCGGTGTAGTCGAAGACGGAGGTGGGTACCCTGCGTCGCGCGAGGGCCCGAACATCGCCGATGTCCGCGCAGCGCTCCAGCCGGGCCTGGGCCCGAGTCAGCGTGCGGTCGCGCCCTCCGATGAGGGGCAGAATCTCACTGGGTCTTGGCAGCCGTCGTTCGACCATCGTTGCTCCTTCTCATTTCCCTGTCGGACGGGTGCTGCGATCAATCGCCGGGGGGACGGCGCTGGCCGATGCGATCGACGACGTTGCGCAGGACGCGCACCGTTGCGTCGATGCCGAGTTCGCGGGTGACGTTGAGCCCCATTGCTTCGGGCCCAGGCACCGCGCCCTGCGCCTCGAGCCCGATGGGCGCCCAGGGGACTCGGGCCGTTCGCGAAGCGGCAATCCTCTGTCAGCGACGGAATCCCCGTGGCAAGATCGCAGATGACCACGCGCCTGCTGCCGGCGCCGATATCGACCGCGGAGACCCGAATCATGACCGCTACCGCAGAAACGCGGCAGCCACCCCGGAGTCGACCGGGATGAACGTGCCTGTCGTTCGCGAGAACTCATCGGACACGAGTGCCGCGACCGCGAGGGCGATGTGCTCCGGCAGCACCTCGCGCTTGAGGATCGTGCGCTGGGCGTAGAACGCGCCGAGGTCCTTCTCCTCAACTCCGTAGACGGCGGCCCGGTTCGCACCCCATCCACCCGCGAAGATGCCAGAGCCCTGGACGACACCGTCGGGATTGATGCCGTTGACTCGAATGCCATGCTCGCCAAGCTCGACCGCGAGCAGCCGCACCTGATGCGCCTGATCGGCCTTCGCCGAGCTGTAGGCAATGTTCGAGGGGCCGGCGAAGACGGCGTTCTTGCTCGCGATGTAGACGATGTCGCCGCCCATGCCCTGGGCGATCATCGCTCGCGCGCACTCGCGGCTCACGAGGAACGACCCGCGCGCCATGACGTCGTGCTGGAGATCCCAATCGTCGACCGTGGTCGACAGGAGGTCCTTGCTCAGTGACAGCCCGGCGTTGTTCACGACGAGGTCGACACCGCCGAAGGCTAGGCACGCCTGCGCCACCATCGCCTTGATGTCAGCCTCGCTCGTCACGTCGGCCTCAACAGCGATCGCGATATCTGCGCCGCCAAGGACTGCGGCGAGGTCCTGCGCTGCACCGAGATTGCGGTCGGCGATCACCACGGCCGCGCCATCGCGCACAAGGGCCTCGACGGTCGCGCGCCCGATGCCGCTGCCGCCTCCGGTGACGAGCGCGACGCGTGCAGCAAGTCGTTTGGGCTTGGGTAGCCGCCTGAGCTTGGCCTCCTCGAGCTCCCAGTACTCGATCCGGAACTTCTCGCTTTCATCGATCGGCTGATAGGTGGAGACCGCCTCGGCACCGCGCATGACATTGATCGCGTTGACGTAGAACTCCCCGGCCACGCGAGCTGTCTGCTTGTTGGCGCCATAGGAAAACATGCCGACGCCGGGCACGAGGACGATGGCCGGATCAGCACCGCGCATCGCCGGGCTTTCGCCTGTCGCGTAACGCTCATAGTAGGCCGCATAGTCGAGCCGGTACTGCCCATGGAGCTCGCGCAGTCGGGTGACGACGTCGTCGATCGACGCCGAAGGAGGCAGGTCGACCACCATCGGACGAACCTTCGTGCGCAGGAAATGGTCGGGGCAGGAGGTGCCCAGCGCGGCGAGCTCGGGGTGACGCTCGCTCGCAAGAAAGTCGAGGACGACGTCGCTGTCGGTGAAGTGGCCCACCATCGGCCGGTCGGACGAGGCCAGCCCGCGGATGACAGGCGCGAGCGCTGCTGCTCGGGCATGGCGGTCGTCGCGCGCGAGGCCCTCGTAGCCGGGGACCTTCGGGCCGAACGGCTCGCGACGGCCCCGGTCTGCAATGAACGCCTCAGCTGTGCGGATGATCTCGAGGGAGTTCGCCTCGCACTCGTCGGATGTCGCACCCCAGGCGGTGATGCCGTGACCGCCGAGGATGCAGCCGATGGCCTGGGGGTTCGCCTGCTGCAGGGCAGCCATGTCGAGTCCGAGTGCGAAGCCGGGCCGGCGCCAAGGCACCCACGCCACCCGATCGCCGAAGCACTCGCGGGTCAGGGCCTCACCATCCGCCGAGGTCGCCAGGGCAATGCCAGAATCGGGGTGCAGGTGGTCAACGTGCGGAGCATCGACAAGCGCGTGCATGGCAGTGTCGATGGATGGGGCTGCCCCGCCGGTGCCATGCAGGCAGTAGCTGAAGGCTTCGACCATCTCGTCCTCGCGGTCGACGCCCGGATAGACATCGACGAGCGCCCGCACGCGGTCCAGACGCAGCACGGCGAGGCCCGCCTCCGTCAAGGTGCCGAGGTCTCCGCCCGATCCCTTGACCCACAGGACCTCGACCGGGCCCTGGGTGACGGGATCGACCACGTCCCCTTTCGCCGACGTGTTTCCGCCAGCGAAGTTCGTGTTGCGGGCATCTGAGCCCAGTCGATTCGATCGGGCGATGAGGTCCGTGACCGCTGCAACTCTGGGCATCAGATGAAGTCGCTCTCTGTGGATTCCGGGATGGTCCGATCGGTCAGGCTCCCCAGCCTGCCCGCGCTCCGCCGACTCGCTCGTCAATGACCCTCACAGCGTATCCGCAGAACGCATCCTCCTTCATAGGCTCAGGATCGAGGCCGAGGTGTACCCGCATCTCGCCAATCAACCCCGGGCATCGGTGTTGCCGAGTCGGCAGTCGAGCGTACGAGTGAGCGCGGTCGGTACCCTCGCCCCATGAACGAGATCACCGAGCAGCAGTCCGTCATCCGAGTCCGTGAGCGCCTGGCCCTGCTCGGCGCCACCGGGGAGGTGCGCAGGCTCGACGACAGCGCCCGCACCGCGAAGGAGGCAGCCGATGCGCTCGGCATCGAGGTCGGCCAGATCGCGAGCTCGCTCATCTTCCTCGCCGACGGGGCACCGGTTCTCGTCATGGCATCCGGCGGCCACCGGGTCGACCCTCTGCTCGTCGCGAAGGTGCTCGACGTCGAGCTCATCACGAAGGCATCAGCCGACGACGTCAGGCAGGCCACCGGCTACGCGATCGGCGGGGTTGCCCCGGTGGGCCATCCGCAGCAGCTGCCCACCGTCGTCGATGTCGCCCTCGCCCAATACGACGTGGTCTGGGCCGCGGGCGGACACCCGCACTACGTGTTCCCGACGAGCTATGACGAGCTGCTGCGGATCACGGGCGGCGAGGCGGCAGAAGTGGGCGCCTGAACGAGGTCATCACCTCGAGCAGTTCCCGGTGATTTCTCGCCCAGTCGCCACGATGTCGAACCCGGTCCAGGGCCGCTGTCGCAAGGGCCGTCGTCTTCCTGGGATCTGTCATCAGTGTTGCGAGCGCGGGGATGTCGCCCACCGCGAACTCGCGTCCCGTCTCCCCCTCGGTGATCCACCACTCGTTGCCGGCATTGGCCGATGCCGCGACCGGGGTTCCGCAGGCCATGGCCTGCATCAAGGTGACCGACGATCCGTCAGTCTCCGAGGCCGTGACGTAGAGGTCGGCTCCTCGCAGCAGTGCCGGGAGCTCGCGTTCGTCGACCCGTCCGATGAATCGAACCCGATCGGCAAGACCAAGGTGGGCGACCCGCGACCGATGCTCCGCAGAGAGCGGTCCATCGCCACCCATGACGAGAACGAGCTCGGAGTCCTGGGCCGCTGCTCGGGCAAAGGCTTCGATGACGTCGCGCGTGCGGTAGAGATCGTCGTGCGTCCGCAGCGAGAGCACGACGCGGCTCCCGGGGTCAAAGCCATGATCGGACGCCGTCGCACGGGGACCGTCCGGGGTGAACACCCCGAGATCGACGCCCCACGGGATGAGGGCGATCCTTTCCCCCGGCAGCCCGAGCAACACCGCCAGATCACGGGTAACCGGACTGTCGACGACCAGGCCGTCCAGCTCGCGAATCCACCCGAGCCCGTCGAGCGACACCGCCCTCGAATGCCCCTGCTGCAGGTCGTAACCCCACGAGAGGCCGATTACCGGGCGAGAGAGTCCGACGAGCCTGCGGGCGACGGTGTCGAGCGGGCCGGCGAGCACCGGGGCGTCGGCTGGACTGGCGGCGTCCACTGCCTCGGCGAGCGCAGCGCCATCGGTTCGTAGCTCGACCTCGAAGCCGCAGCCCTCGAGGGCGGCGATCCACCGACGGTCGTGGACGCCGAGACCGGCCGAGGCGTAGACCGCATGCCTGGTGGTCACGCCGGTCAGGCCAGGTCGTCCCAGACGAGGTGCTCGCCGGCGACGAGATCGCGGGTCAGCGTGCGACCCACGACAAGGTCGATCGACTGCGGCGGCACGGCATCCGCCGGGGCGGGGCGGAGCGCCTCAAGGTCGGATCGTTCGATGACCGAGCCTGCTTGGAGCGGTCTGGCCGCGCGCACGCACCGGCGCTGGAGAACCACGGTCTTCTCTTCGTTCGCCTCGATCACCTTCACGCCGTCGCCGAGCGAGGCCTCGAGGCGGCGGGTGTCGTCGACCATCGACCGCCAGGTGACGGGGTCGAGCGAGAATCCGTGGTCAGGACCCTCGCGGGTCGTGTCGTCGGTGAAGTGCTTCTCGATGACCCGGGCTCCGAGCGCGATTGCGCCAAGGGTCGTGACGTGGCCGGGCGTGTGATCGGACAGGCCGAGGACGACTCCGGGGAACTCGTCAGCGAACTGGCCGAGG
>WLND01000209.1 GCA_009726075.1 Actinomycetota bacterium | reverse complement strand
TCGGCGGTCACAGTGACGTCATCGGCGGCGCGCTCGTCGCCACCGATGCCGCGCTCATCGAGCGGCTGCGCTTCCACCAGAACGCCATGGGTGCCATCGCCGGGCCATTCGACAGCTGGCTCGTCCTGCGCGGCATCAAGACCCTGGGCGTCCGCATGGACCGTCACTGCGCCAATGCGCGGGCGATCGTCGATGTCCTCATCAACCACCCATCGGTCGTCCAGGTCATGTGGCCGGGGCTGGCCATGCATCCGGGCCACGAGGTCGCGAAGCGCCAGATGCGCGACTTCGGCGGGATGATCTCGTTCCGGGTGAGTGGGGGCGAGCAGCACGCCGTCGACGTGTGCGGCCGAACCACGGTGTTCACGCTCGGGGAGTCGCTGGGCGGCGTGGAGTCGCTCATCGAGCACCCCGGGCGAATGACGCACGCGTCGGCGGCGGGCAGCCCTCTCGAGGTGCCGGCCGACCTGATCCGGCTCTCGGTAGGGATAGAGACGGTCGAGGACCTCGTAGCAGACCTCGAGCAAGCCCTCGGATAAGAGCCCCCCACCCCCGGTCGTGTGCGCCGGATAGCGGCTGAAACGACCAGGCTCTGGGGCTGGTCGTTTGAGCCCGATAGCGGCTGAAACGACCGGTCGTTTGCGCCGGATTGCGGGCAGCCTGAGTCAAAATCGCTCGGGAGTAGGGCCATTCGTTCATCGTGTCCGCGGCCGGTTGGCCACCCGCGGACCCCGGGTCTGAGAGCCGTTGCGGGGTTCATGGGAAGGTCACGACTGTGTACGTGCTCCTGGCAGTGTCCAGCGCGCTCCTGTTCGGCGTCTGGAAGTTTGGGATCGGCCAGTTCCGCGGCCGAATCTCGGTCTACAGCGTGGTCCTCGTCAGCGCGAGCTCAGCGGTAGTCATCTACCTCATCCTCGGCTTGAGCAGTCACGACTTCATCATCGATGCCCGGGATGCGAGCCGGGGACTCATCGGCGGCGCCTTCAACCTCACCGGAACATTCCTCGTCCTCAAGGCCTATGAGCGAGGGAAACTCGACGTCGTCGCAGGTGTGGCCTCAGCCTCGGCACTGGTCCCGCTGGCCTACTCGTTCGTGGCTGGCGAGCAAGTGTCGCTCCTCGCAGAAGCCGGCCGCATCGGCCAGTCGCGCCGACGATCCCGAAGACGGGGTTGTCCTTGGCGAGGAACTTCGCGTCGACCATGCTGACCATGGCGGTTCGGGTGCTGGTGACCCACCCGGCGTCAACGATGTCGCACACGATCCCGGTCTCAGGGTCCATCATCACGATGATCCCTGTCGTTGCATCAAGTCCGCGCTCGGCGTTATCCGGATAGACGCTGACGAGTTTGGTTCCAGCGAGGTTCTTGGTCGGGAGGTACGCGGGCATGGCGTGCATGAATGAGCGGGCTCGGGTGTGCACCCCCTGCTTCGGCGGCATCTCGTATTCGCCGCGGCTATGAAGGAAGAACCCCTCCAAGACCAGGTCGTAGACATCGTGAAGGGGAAACCGTGCGGCGGCGATGTCCTGACCGGACACGGATCGAGGCAGGCTCATAACCGGACCCTACGGTTGGGGCCAAGAATGAACCCCGCGCCGCTCGAGCGTGGGATCAGTTGGGGAGGGAGTCTGCGACCCGGCAGGTCTCACCGGCGCAGCTGCTCAGCGCGAGCAATTGCGCCGACAACTCCTTCACCAGCACCGGATCAGCCGAGGGCATGATGTTGTCCATCTCTTCGGGATCCGTGAACCGGTCGAAGAGCTCGCGGGTGCCATCGACGTACTCGACATAGAGCCAGTGCTCGGTGCGCAGGGCCGTGAACTGTGGCGGCTTGAAGGTCTCATAGTCGGGATCACCGGGCTCGGCCTGACCGAGGCTCTCGGAGATGACGCCGGTTCGCCAATTCTCGACCGGGCCCCGCGCCAGGAACGGCACGAGCGACCGGCCATCGATCCACGAGGGCGACTTGGCATCGAGCAGGGCGGCAAAGGTCGGGGCCAGGTCGATCGTCGAGGTCATCGATCCGATCTTCGCGTCGGCCGGCACGCCTGGCCCGATGAACAGGAAGGGCACCACGGTGTCCTCCGAATACGGGGTGCGCTTGCCGGGCGGGAGCCGCCGCACTGCCGAGTGGTAGCCGTTGTCGGAGCCCACGACGATGAGGGTGCGATCGAGCTTGCCGGACGCCCGAAGCGATGCGACGACGGCGTCGTAGGCGTCGGCAACGGTCTCGGCCGATTGCACGCGTTCGCGCCACTTGCGGTCCAGGCTGGCCAGCCGCTTGGCTCCCATGACAGGAAGCGAACTTCGCCAGGCGGGTTCGTTCAGGCCGGTCGCGTTGTACGAGGCCGAACGCGGCACGGAGGCGGCCTTGTCGCGGGAGGCGTTGCGTGCCGCAATGGGCGAGGGCCGGTGCGGGCTCGTCAGGTTCAGCTGGAGGTAGAAAGGCTCGGTCGCGGTGTCGAGGAAGTCGGTCGCGTTCTTGATGAGGACGTCGCCCAGGAAGTCCCGCGGCTTGTCGCCGTAGGACTTGAGGCTGCCATTTGAGTTCAGGGTGTAGCCGTATCCGCGGTACATGGCCGATTGGGTGACGGGAACGACCCAGCGGTCCCAGCCCGGCGGGACGTAGCGCGGGCTTGATGCGCCGAGGGGGTAGTCGTTGAGGTACTTGCCCATGAAGGCCGTCTGGACGCCTGCCGCATGCAGCCAGATCGGCAGGCAGTTGTCCTCCTCTCCCCGTGAGGCGAACATCGGCCAGCCGCCGCCGGACGAGGCGCGGTTGGAGACCACGAGGTGGTTGTGGACGTATTGGCTGCGAAGGATCGACACTCGCGACGGGCAGCACAGCGAGTCGGTCACGGTCGCATTCATGAACGTCGTCGCCTTCGACTGCAGGGCGTTCAGCCGCGGGACCTGACGAAACGCAGCCCAGTCGAGGTCGTCGGCGAGGATGAACACGACGTTGTCGATGGATGACTGGAATTCAGCATCGGTGACGACCTTCTGCACGACGATCGGCGTGACGCCGATGCGCGAGGCCGAGCTGACGGCGCCGGAGGCGGCCGATGCTGGATCCTTGGCCGCGGATGCCGCGGATGACGAGATTCCGGCAACGGCGATGACGGTCAACGAGGTGATCGCCGCCGCGATTGCGACGGTCCACCAGTGCCGTGGGGGCACTCCGGTCACGCGCTGGCCTCCTCGGGTTCACCACTCGACCCTCGGCCGAGGCGATGCAGGGTCTCCGGCATCGCGACTACCAAGATAACCGCTACGACGCTCAAAGCCGAACCGGCTGCAAACGCCCAGTTGAAATCGAACATGTCGACGAGGAGGCCGGCGACGAGGGGGCCGAGAACCGCGCCGAAGTCGGACATCATCTGGAAGGTCGCGACGACGATGCCCCCGCGGCGACCGCCGACGATGTCTCCGACGACTGCCGCTGGGGCCGACGCGAGGAAGGCTCCGGCTGCGCCTTGGATGCCCATGGCGAGGAGGAAAATCGCAGTGCCTGCAACGGCATTCGTGCCCCACCCATTCACGGCGATATCGCTGGCGGTGAGGACGAGCATGCCGATGGTGGTGCCGATCGTGCCGAAGAGCAGAGCCTTGCGACGCCCCTCGGTGTCGGCCATCCGCCCGGCAGGAAGGAGCAGAACCGCCTGGATTCCGGCGGCGATGAGAAAACCGATCCCCACGAGCGAAGGGCCCTTTTCCATGCCTTCGGTGACGTAGAGGGGAACGACCGAGGACCGGAGTCCGAACACCACGAACCCCGTGACGAGGTTCACACTCAGGGCGGCGCGGTAGGCCCGGTCGCGCAGGGCCTCACGGAGGTGCTCGAGCTTGCTGGCCTCGCCTTGCGAGACCTTCTCTTCGAGTGCGGACAGTCGGGCCCTGGCGAGGAAGATGGCCCCGACGCAGGAGGCGGTGGCCAGGGTGATGGCGTAGACGAAGAACGGGGCCCGAATCGACCAGGCGACGACCAGCCCCCCGACGGCAGGGCCGGCCACGCCGCCGAGGAGGAAGCCGCCCTGAAAGGCGCCGGCGGCGCGACCGCGCTGGGAGGAGTCGACCACTCTGAGCAGCAGGGCCAGGGCCGAGACGGTGAACATGGACGAGCCGAGTCCGCCGATGCCGCGCAGCACGAGGAGTTGGAGGTAGGTCTGCGAGAAGCCGGCGGCAGCGCTCGACACGGAGACGACTGCCAGGCCCGTGGCAAGGACTCCCCGCTCGCCCCAGCGATCGGTCATGGCTCCAGAGAGGGGGGACGTGACGAATCGGACGAGCGCGAAGACGGAGATGACGGCGCTGGCCTGCAGGGCGGTGACGTCGAACGTGCGGGCGAACACCGGCAGGGCGGGCGCGAGGATGCCGAATCCGAGGGC
>WLND01000208.1 GCA_009726075.1 Actinomycetota bacterium | reverse complement strand
TGCTGCAGGAGTCGATGCTCGTCCAAAACGTCCTGGGATTCACGCCGTTTCTCGCAGGCGCCGTAAGTTTCGGTGCATCCGTCATGGTGGTCACGATGTCTCCGCTCTCACCCAGGGTGATGCACCGAATCGGCCTGGGTCCGACCGCCGCACTGGGCCTGTTCCTGGCTGCCCTCGGCGTGTTGGGCCTGTCGTCGATGACCGTCCACACGTCCCCGGCGTTTGTCGCGGCCTGCTTCACGGTCATGGGAGCCGGCATGGGATTCGGGATGCCCGCCGTCAGCGCAGGAGCCATGTCGGCCGTTCCCCAATCCTCCGTTGGAGCCGTCGCCGGCTTCATGAACCTCATCGCATCCGTGTCCGCGGTTCTTGGCATCGCGGTCATCGGCGCCATCTCGGCTATCCAGGTCACGAGCGCCTGGGAGGCGTCGTCCACCGGAATCACCAACGCGTCCTCCCTCACCCCCCAGGTGATTTCCGGGGCCGTGCCCGAGATTCGCACGACCTACGGCCAGGAGACTGCGGCGGTGGCCGGCCAGGCCTATCTGGTCGGCGTCACCGACGCCCTGCGTATCGCAGCGACCGGTGTCGCCGTTGCCGGCGCGGTGGCCATTCCCCTGCTGGGCAGGCGAGGACGTGCACCGTCGGGCTCGGCTCCCGCACGCACCGCTTCGGCCGCCGCCCCGCCAGATCCGGCAGCTGCCCTCTAGGTGACGTCTCCGTCCGGCCCGGACGCTGAGCGCATGTGCCAGGCGTCAGTCATCAGCTCCTCCAGCCTGGCGCGATCGACCAGCTCGAGTCGCAGCATCACCAGGGGCGCGTGCGAGTAGCCGGCAGCCGTGAAGAAGAGGTCGGGCTCCCCTTGCAGCAGTGCTTGCTTCTCGGCTTCGTCCCCGACGAAGAGCACGGCAACATCGGTGCGAATGATTCGCGGGCGACCCGGGGAGCGTTCGGGATACGACCAGGCGAACCCGTGCCCGTCCACCCTGAAGTCGAATCCATCGCTCGCGACTTCCACGACTCCTGCGAGGGACATGGCGATGGCGCGCACATCGTCGGCGTCAGACAACGCGATTCCTTTCGTCCCCCTCGATCCCTTGGCACAGCCGAGGCTACTCGGCGCTTCGGCGGACGTTTGGGACGACGCGAACGACCTTCGAGGACAGACCGAATCGTCATGCGATTCTTGGAAGTGTGGTGCTAGCCCCCCGCCTTTCCCACGGCGCCCCGCGATCGAGCATTCCGGATTGACGGGGACGACGCGCTGGGCAACAGTCAGCACCACGCAATCAAGGGAGATCACATGCTCGGTCGCCGAACGGTGCACCCACGTCGCATTCCGTCCGCCGTGACGGGGCTCGTGGCCGCGTCCGCGATGATGGTCGTGGTTGCTCCCGTCCCGGCCTGGGCTCACGTGCCGACCGCCGAGCGGCCCGCCGCAGCCGCTCGTGATCTGGGCCTTCCAGCCGCCCCGACCGACGTGACAGTGTGGCGAGGGCGCTCCGAGGCCACAATCAGCTGGGTCGCGAGCCCAGCGTCGGCCGATGCCTACCCCGTCACCGGCTTCCTGGCGACGGCTGCGTCCCAGGGAATACCGGGCCCGACCTGCGCTGCCGCGGCCACGGCCACGAGTTGCGTCATCAGCGGTATCACCGGATCCTTCACGTTCACGGTGCAGGCAATCGGTGACGGCGGTCCGGGCCCGGCGTCCCAGTGGACCGACCTGGAGATCACCGACCAGCTTGCTCCGCCCACGCCCGCCTCAGCGACCGCCCTCGTCGGACGTAAGCCCGGGCAGGTGATCGTCTCCTGGAAGCCGTCCAAGCTCAGCGTCGGCCAATCCGCCACCACCACGTACTGGGTCACGGCACACCCCTCGGGCACGGGCGCCGGTGGTGACGTGCACGCGTGCTTGGCGAACGCGCCTTCGGTGTCCTGCACGGCGTCGGGGCTCCAGTCGGGGACGACCTACCGCTTCGAGGTCGTCGCAAGCAGCACGTCGGGAAGCAGTGCCGCCAGGACCACCCGGCCCCTGCGCATCGCGCCATTCGGCATCACCGGCACGGTCCAGGCTGTCTTCTGCTCCGGTAGCGAGCTCGAGAAGTCCCCGGTGCGCTTGGTCCGGCCCTCGCGAGTGATCCTCGACTGCGACGTCTCGGGCCCCCAGTACGGCGATGCGCTGATCAGATTCATCGACCAGATCACCTGGTCGACATGGACCACGAGCAAGGCCACCGGAACGGGCACCCTGCACTGGCCGACACCCATCCCCTGTCAGCCGGGCGTGCCCGCATCCAATTGTGGGGTGACCACAGGCGGGTACCCGGTCACGATCTCCCTGCGAAACCCGCAGCGCCTCTCGGGGAGCAAGAAGTACACCTTCACGACGGTGGACCTCCGCCCGACCGGCACCGGGCCGGGGTTGTGCGAGACCAGTTGCAGCTACGTCCCGCCGGCCCGTGCGTACCAGGAGTGACCTGAGCGTGCGCGCCTCGATCGGCGGCGAGTCCTCAGGGCACGCGTAGTGCAGAGTGAGGGCATGACCTCACTCCGCCTGCCCCGCCTAGCGATCCCCGTTGCCTTGCTCGTCGTCGCCCTTTCCCCCTTGGCGCCCAGCACGACTGCGAGCGGTGCCGAGGCCCCCAAGCGCGCTGTCGTCGTCATCGAGGGCGGTGGCAGCCCGCACGCGTACACGACGCCATGGGAAGCGTGCGACGGAGGACGGGCCCAGTTCGTCCAGGCGCTGCTCGACGCAGGGCTCCCAGTGTTCACGGCTCCCGGGTTCGGCAACACATACGCGAGCACGGCCGGTGAGACTGGCTGCCCACCGCAACCGCCGACCGAGGTTCAGTGGAACACCGCTGGGTACCCGACCCAGGCCGGGCAGGCTGTACTGGGCTTCCTCGGCTATCTCCAAGCAACGTACGGCTACAGCTCGTTCGACCTGGTCGGGTACAGCTACGGAGGGCTGGTTTCCCGCGCGACCGTGGCTGCCCTTAAGCAGCGCCCGCCCGCAGCGGACATGGCACCGGCCGTTTCATACGCGCAGGCTGCGGTCGACGCCGGCGTGGTGATCCCGTCGATCGTCACCCTCAACTCACCCCACCTTGGCGGGCCCGCATACGACATCGCGGCGGATCCTGCCCGGTACGTTGGGCCGGTCGCGAAGGCATGGGGCCGCCAGTTTGCCAGCTCCGCAAAGAGCCTCGTCGAATTCGAGCGCACGGCGGGCGCCGGCTCCGTCCACGTGCTCGTGACAAGCGCGCATGCGAAGCCCGACCCGGCCGGCTGGGATGCCCAGCAGGTGGGTGCGCTGGACGGCGTCGCGCTCACGCTCATCGCGGGTGACTACTGCGGCCGAGTGTGCGGCGACAACCGCACTCCCCTTCTTCTCGGCTCCAAGGAGTCACTGCGTACGGACGGGACGGTTCCGGTCGACAGCCAGCTCACGCTGCCCTGCCCGACGACCTGCCCCGCGCCGCCCGGCTCGGTCTCCATCCCTGCTGGCATGGTGCCCGAGGCAACCGTCGTTCGCAAGACGTTTCCCACGGTCCACTCGACGTTCGTCAGCAAGGGGCTCGGCCTCTCCTCGGCACTGTCGGTGTCGCGTAACCCAGCCGCAATCAGCTATCTCGTCGGCAGCGTTGTCGGGCAGTGGCAGGCCTCGGGCACGCCGTTGCCATCGAGGCCCTGACGGGTCGGTTCCCTTCGGGGGTGCGCATCGAGTCGAGTGCGAGATGTCTCGTGCACCGTGACGTTGGATGGCGGCGTCAGGCAGGGCCGGGTTCCTGCCCGTCGGCCAGGACAGATCGATAAAGGAGTGCCCACGCGCCGATGAACCACGCGGACACCAACCCGAAGGCCAGCCAGGCGATGAACCCGCCAGGCGCCCCGGTGACGAAGAATCCGTCAGTCGCGCCGAGCAGCCACAGACCAAGGCAGATGATGCCCATCATGAGCAGGGTGACCAGCCAGCGGGCCCACCGTGCACCGATGACACGCATGTTCGCCGCGATGGGGTTCCGTCGCCCATCGGCCACCGCCAGCAGGACGAACGGTGTGACGGCAAGGAGGATGAGACCAGGAAGCACGTACAGGGAGAGACCGATGAGCACGAGCACAAGCAGCGCAACGGACCAAGCGAACAGGAGCCAGCACCGACGGACGGCAAGCCGCATGGCCAACGCAGCGTCGACCGGACCCACCGCCGACTGAAGCGCGACAACAGCCAGCAGGCCGAATAATGCGACGAGGGCGAGGATGCCAGCGACCGCGACGATCACGAAGGCAACCGACAGGTAGGGCAGCACGCCTGGCAGGAGAAGCAGCGACTGCACTGCAGCGTTGACGCCCACCACCGGGATGATCACCCGCCACCCGCGCCACATGCGCGTCAGGGCAGTGGCAAGGA
>WLND01000207.1 GCA_009726075.1 Actinomycetota bacterium | reverse complement strand
TACTGGGGGCTGGTCGAACCTGCCCTCTGGGCATCGGGCACGGCCACGGTCATCTCGGACAGGGAGCAGGTCGTGGCAACCGGCTCCTGGTGACCCTTCGGGCTGCGCATTTCCTTGGGAATGGGGCGCAGGGGTCGTAGGCTTGAGGCTCCGTCCGAGAAAGGTGCGTCATGTTTGTGAAGCGAAATCTGGCCGTCGGTTTGACCGCAGCGGCCATTGCCCTGACCCCGATGACCCTCATTGCCCCGGCCGCGACAGCCGCCTCGCACATGGACTCGATCGTCTCGCTCACGCAGGCTGAACTCAAGGACGCCGGCTTCCCTCGCACCCCCAACACGGTCGCATGGGGCAAGGGCACCGCGGCCGTGCATCCGCACAAGGCGACCACGGCCGAGCCCATCAAGATCACCGGCACCGCGCCGAAATCGGTCAAGCCGGGCACGGTCCTGACCATGGAGCGCTTCCTGCCCTCGAACCGCAAGGGCGACGGCACCTTCCAGGTGCTTGAGATCACCGACACTGTGCGTGATGACCGCACCTTCACGATCGTCGCGAACCTCGGTCGCGTCGGCCTGTGGGGCTACCGGATCGGCTTCGAGACCGATAGCGCGACGCCGGAGTTCGTCGGCTTCCAGTTCCAGGCGCGCACAACGGCCGAGTAACGCCGGCGTTCGGGCAGCCCGCAGTTCGGGCAGGTTGATGTCGTTCCCCGGCCCTGGATCAGGGGCCGGAACGACATCTACCTGCCGAAACCCGGGGCCACGGGGGGCTCAGGAGCCCTGGGGCAGTGCCGCAGGCTCTCCGCTGGCTCAGGCCTGCCGGGCGGCGTGCCGCCCGGCGATGAACCCGAACGTCATTCCTGGGCCCAGCGTGCCGCCCGCCCCGCCGTAGCCCCCTGCAGTCGGGGAGGCCATGGCGTTGCTGCAGACGTACAGGCCCTCGATGGGCTGGTCGTTCCAGTCGATGACCTGGGCATGCTCGTTGGCGCGTGGGCCGCCACAGGTGCCGAGCACGCCAGCTTCCATCTTGACCGCGTAGAACGGCGCCTGGTCGATCACGCCGAGCGTGCGGTACGGCGACTCGAAGTCCTTGTCGCCCCAGAAGTTGTCGTAGGTGGCGTCGCCACGTCCGAACTCGGTGTCGTGGCCCGCGCGAACGTCGGCATTGAAGCGTTCGACGGTGTCGTGCAGCACCGCGCCGTCCAGGCCGAGCTTGTTGCCGAGCTCCTCGACCGTGTTGGCGCTGACCGCCCAGTCCGGAGCACCCGAGCCATGCGCGGCAGTGAAGAAGCGGTACTTGCTCACGTAGCGAGTGTCGACGATCACCCAGTAGGGCAGGTTCACGTAGTCGTGGGTGGTCTCGTCAAAGTTATGCAGGACGGGTCCGAGGGCGTTGTAGCTGACGGCCTCATTCGCGAAGCGCTTGGCGGCGCGATTCACCAGGATCGACCCCGGACGAGTGCGCTCCTGGTTGCCGATCAGGTAGTTGGCCTTGCCACGGCCGTGGGCGGCCATCTCCTGGCTCGACATCATCCACCAGGCGTTCGGCATGTTGCCGAGGCTCGCGCCGACCTCCATCGCCATGAGCAGGCCGTCGCCCTCGCATTCGGGAACGCTGACCGGGCCGGTCATCGGCCCGCGTAGGAACGACTTCACCAGCTGCTCGTTCCACTCGAAGCCACCGGTGGCGATGACGACGCCCTTGCGGGCCTTGATGCGCAGGGTCTGGTCGGCCTCCTCGGTGACGACGCCGACCACGCGGTGGCCCTCGCGGATCAGGGTGCGGGCACGCGACTCGCGGCGCAGCGGGAGTCCGCGATCGATCACGCCCTTGAGGAGCGACCCGATGAGGGCCTGCCCGGCTCCGCGGAAGTCGCGCGCCTCACGGTCGGCCATGACCTCGGGATCGAGATTGGGGGTGTAGTAGTCCTCGATCATGCTCGTTCGGCGCGGCCACCCGGTCTTCGGCGGATTGACCCACTTGCCCCACGAACCGAGTTCGTCGAAGGGGAACGCCTCGTTGTCGAGCGAACGGCTGCCGTGCATCTTGCCGCCGACCGCATTGGGCTGGTAGTCGGGGAACCCGGGGAAGAGCTTCAGCCGCACCGGTGTCTTCTCGTCGAAGTAGCGGAGCATCTCGGGTCCGGCGTCGAGGAAAGCCCCCACGTTCTCGGGGTCAAGGGTGTTGTCAGCGGCGAGGCCATCGAGGTACGTGACGATCTCGTCGTACGAATCCTCGACGCCGTTCTCCGCCTGCTGGTCGTTGAGCGGAAGCCACAGCATGCCGCCCGACATCGCGCTCGTGCCGCCGATCATCCCGAACTTCTCGAGGATCAGCACCTCGCCGGCGCCGAAGTCATGGGCTGCGAGGGCTGCGGTGAGCCCGGCCCCGCCGGTGCCGAGAACCACGACGTCGACCTCGATGTCGAACTCGGGGACCTGCTCGCTCATGCTTCCTCCGCGCGATCTGCGGGCCGTCGAGATGACGCCCTGCGTCGAGCAAGCCGACGTCGTCCGGATTGGGCGGGCCTGACTTACTGTATCTCGACTAATGAAAGTGCACCGGATAACCGGCTGTCAAGGCGGAGGTCTGGTCAAGTGATGACAGGACGGCCAACAAACGAACCTTCAGGGACCGGTCGATCAGCGTCGTCTCGGAGAGAGAATCGGCCGCGCCCGCGACTACGTCGATCGGTCCTCGATCTCCCATAGGTGATCGGTGAGATGCCAGGCCGTACGCCGAATGGCGTAGGCGGGCGGCCAGTTCGCCTTGCGTCGATAGGCATGTTCGACGTCGTCGACATGGCGGATGACGGCGTCGGTGTCGCGTCCGCCGCCGCGGGGACCCTTGCGCAATTCAGGCGGAGCCACGGATGCCACGTCGTCGAATCTGGTTCGGCAGGCGAGCAGGAGGCGGTGCAGACGCGCCCCCTCGTCAGCTGCGAGTTCGGCGGTCTCCAGCGAGCTCGCGATGGCGGGAGCGCCGAAGTCTGTCGTCGAATTGCCGACGAGCTGCTCGACCACCAGGACGTCGACGGGCTCGGCCACCGCCTCACCGGCCAATTCCGCAATGACGGTGTACCGCTGCCAGTACTCGAGCAGGGCTTCGACGGCGGCGTCCGGCGACTTCGCACCGCGAGCCCAACCCGGGTAGTCGACCGCGCTCGCAAACGAGCGCTTGGTCCCGACTTCCACGACGATCCGAAGGGCCGTTGATTCACGCATGCGATCGAGTATGCCGTTGCTGCTGAACTGATCGGTCGGCCACGGCGAAATGGCTAGCTCGAAATCTCGGCGATGCGCGCTGCGACCATGTCGCGCAGGAGTGCAGCATCGGGCTCCCAGTCGACCGGTACCTGGATCGTCTTCTTATTGACCTTGTAGCCGACGAGCCGCGGACGGAACTGCTCGAGGACGTCCTTGCCCCAGGGGGCGATGAGGATGTGGTTCGTGAGCACCATGACTCCGAAGACGTATTGGCCGTCGATCTTGACCATCGGCTGGTTCCAGGCGATGACAGTCTCGGCCTTCGGGTACTCCGAGGTGATCGCCTTGAGGATCGAACGGACGGTGCTGCGCTTCGTCTCGTCGAAGGGCTCGAGGTAGCCATCGACGCCGCTGACTCGGTGAGCGCTCGTCGACCCGCGCGAGTACATGACGAGCGCATTCGCATGGGCCTGACTGAACGCGTGGTTCTCCTTGAGGAAGGCGATCTGCTCCAGGTACTTGCGGTCGGCGATCTGGGCCATCTGGTCGAACCAGTACGACATTGGCTGGCCGTACTTCTTCTCGATGGCGGGGAAGTAGCTCGAGCGGTCGGGGTTGGCGGCCATGGGCAGGATCCTATGACGGGGAAAACATGGGCGGGGCACCTCGATGAGGGTCTTGTCCGTCCATGGCGGCCCAGATCAGGTCTGGCTCGATCAGGTGAGGTCCGCCCGGATCTGAGCCAAGGCCGGGATGTCAGCCGGGGCCCAAGAAAGGGTGTGCAACTCATCCGGTCGCAGCCACGCGAGCGCGGCGTGTTCGGTCAGGGTCGGCGTGCCTGAGACGAGGCTGCAGTAGAACGTGGTCAGGGTGACCTCGCCGAACTCGTACTCATGCGTGGTTGTCGTCACCTCATTGCCGACCTCAACCGTGCAGCCGAGCTCCTCGGAGATCTCGCGCATCAAGGCCGCCTGCTTCGACTCGCCTCGCTCGATCTTGCCGCCCGGGAATTCCCAGAGCCCGGGCAGGTCTCCATCCTTGCCGCGCTGCGCGCACATCACGAGCCCATCCCGCGTGATCACCGCCCCGACCACGTGAATCTGTTTTGCCACGCATCCCCCTTCGGTGCCGGGAGTTTAGCGGCGCGGCGAGCGACCCCCTTGGATATCGATCGCGCACCGCATTCGCTCGGTGGGAGATCATGAACCATGCACTTTCT
>WLND01000206.1 GCA_009726075.1 Actinomycetota bacterium | reverse complement strand
GATCCCATCGACCTCCCGAAGCTGCACGCTCACCTGCTCGTCGAGCGAGGTGGGGATGTTCTTCCCGACGAAATCGGGCCTGATCGGCAGCTGTCGGTGCCCCCGGTCGACGAGGACAGCGAGCTGCACAGCGCTCGGCCGGCCGAGGTCGTTCAACGCATCGAGTGCCGCGCGCACGGTGCGCCCCGAGAACAGCACATCGTCGACGAGGACCACGGTGACGCCGTCGATGCCGGAGCCTGGGATAGAGGTCGTCTCCAGGGCCCGTGCTGGCCGCAGGCGAAGGTCATCGCGATACAGCGTGATGTCGAGGGCTCCCACTGCGGTGGTCTGGCCGTCTATAGCGCTCACCGCCTCGGCGATGCGCTGGGCGAGCGCGACCCCCCTGGTCGGAATCCCCAGGAGGACGATGTCGCTCGAGCCACGGGCCCTCTCGACGATCTCGTGGGCAATGCGTCGAATGGCACGTCCGATATCGGCATCGTCCAAGACGACGTGTGCACGTGCAGCGTCCACAGAGGACCCCCTTCCCCGCCTCACCGGACGGGCTTAAAGGTTGAAGAACTCCCTAACCCTAGCGGCCTTTGCCCGGGACGGATCCACGAGGCAGTGCCCATGGAGAAGTTCCGGCGCTGCTGCCTGCGGGAAGGGCGCGTTATGCAAACGCTGCCACGAGCGTGGCTAGACGCCGGCTCCGGGTCCGCCGCTGCCCAACCGGTGAACGCGCATGCCGTTGGTGGTGCCCGGCACGCCCGGCGGCACCCCTGCCACGATCACCACCCGCTCGCCGACGGTTGCCCGGCCGATCTCGAGCAGCGAGCGATCGACCTGCTGCACCATGTCATCGGTGTGGGTGACCTGCGGAACCAGGAAGGTCTCAACCCCCCAGACGAGCGACAGCTGGCTGCGCACCCGCTGGTTGGGCGTGAAGGCCAGGAGCCTGGTCGCACTGCGCCAGCGCGAGATGAGCCTCGCGGAAAGGCCAGTCTCGGTGAAGGCAATGAGATAGGACGCCTCGACGTCGTCGGCCACGCCGACAGCGGCGTGCGTCAGGGCCCGTGCCGTCGATCCGGCCCGATCGTCCTGCAACTTGGGAAGCGACTCGAGCGCCTGCTCCTCGACATGCTCGATGATGCGGGCCATCGTCTCGATCACGACCGACGGGTGGTCGCCGACGCTGGTCTCACCCGACAGCATCAGGGCATCGGCGCCATCGAGCACGGCGTTGGCGACGTCGCTCGCCTCGGCTCGCGTCGGTCGATTCGCCGTGATCATCGAGTCGAGCATCTGCGTCGCCACGATGACGGGCTTGCCTGCCTCGCGGCACATCTGGATGGCCCGCTTCTGCACGAGCGGCACCATCTCCAGCGGCAATTCGACACCGAGGTCGCCACGAGCAACCATGACTCCGTCGAAGGCCTCAACAATTTCTGCGAGGTTGTCGACGGCCTGCGGCTTCTCGACCTTCGCAAGGACCGGGAGTCGAATGCCCTCCTCGGCCATGATGGCGTGGACGTCGTCGATGTCGGACGCGTCGCGCACGAATGAGAGGGCAATGAGGTCGGCGCCGATGCGCAGCCCCCAGCGCAGGTCCTCGATGTCCTTCTCCGACATCGCGGGCACGCTCACGGCAACGCCTGGCAGGTTGAAGCCCTTGTTGTCGGAGACGCGCCCGCCCTCGACGACCCGGGTCACGACCCGGGGTCCTTCGACCCGGATGACCTCGAGTGCGATGCGGCCATCGTCGACGAGCACCTTGTCGCCGGGCGTCACGTCGTCGGGGAGCCCCTTGTACGTCGTCGACACCATGTGCCCGTCACCGGGGACATCCTCGGTCGTGACGATGAACTCGGCACCGGCCTCGAGCAGAACCGGACCGGACGCGAACCTCCCGAGCCTGATCTTCGGGCCCTGGAGGTCGACGAGGATGCCGACCCCCCGACCCGACTCGTCCGAGGCCTGCCGAACTGCCGCGTAGACCAGCGCGTGGTCAGCATGATCGCCGTGCGAGAGGTTCAGCCGGGCGATATCCATCCCCGCATCGACCAGCGACCGGATGCTCTCCAGTGAGCTGGTGGCCGGTCCCAATGTGGCAACAATCTTCGCGCGACGCATGACCCTGACCCTATCCCAGCCGCCGTGCAAACGATGTCATCGCGTTTGGGTCAGACGGTGAGCGGACGAGCCGTCGGAGCGATCGGAGCCGGCAGTTGCGTGCTCCCGGAAAGGAACGCATCCACCGCTGCCGCCGCCGCCCGACCCTCCGCAATCGCCCAGACGATGAGCGACTGGCCACGTCCTGCATCGCCGGCCACGAAGACCCCCGCGACATTCGTGGCGTAGGCCGAATCACGGGCAAACGTGCCCCGCGGATCCATGGAGACCCCAAGCTGCTCGGCGATCGACCCGGACTCGGGACCGGTGAAGCCCATGGCGAGCAGCACCACGTCGGCCGCGATCTCGCGCTCAGACCCCTCGACCGGGCGGAATGACCCCTCATGGGCCTCGACCTCCACCAGCCGCAGGGCGCGAACCGCCCCGGTGCCGTCATCGACGAACTCCTTCGTCGACACCGAGAACATCCGCTCGCCGCCCTCCTCATGGGCGCTCGTCGTGCGATAGATCATCGGGTACGTCGGCCAGGGCTGGGTACCGGGGCGCGCGGGCGGCGGTGTCGGGAGGATCTCGAGCTGCGTCACAGAAGCCGCTCCCTGCCGGTGGGAGGTGCCCAGGCAGTCAGCCCCGGTATCGCCTCCCCCGATGATCACCACGTGCTTGCCCGCGACATCGAGCGGCGACTGGCCGAGGTCGCCCGCGAGCACCCGGTTGGCCAGCGGAAGGAACTCCATGGCCTGGTACACACCACGCAGGTCGCGGCCGGGCACCGGCAGGTCTCGCCATACGGTCGCGCCGACGGCGATGACGACCGCGTCATAGCGTCGTCGGAGGTCGTCAGCGGTGACATCGACGCCGATATCGGTGCCCGGACGGAACTTCACGCCCTCGGCCTCCATCTGCTCGAGCCTGCGGTCGAGGTGACGCTTCTCCATCTTGAACTCGGGGATGCCGTAGCGCAGGAGCCCTCCGATGCGGTCGGCGCGCTCGTAGACGGCCACGGTGTGACCGGCCCGTGACAGCTGCTGGGCCGCGGCGAGCCCTGCCGGGCCCGAACCGATGACCGCCACGGTCTTGCCGGAGAGGCGCTCTGGGCGCTGGGGGGTCACCCAGCCCTCGTCCCAGGCTCGGTCGATGATCGAGACCTCGACCTGCTTGATCGTCACGGCGTCGGCATTGATACCGAGCACGCAGGCGGTTTCGCAGGGAGCCGGGCACAGGCGACCGGTGAACTCCGGGAAGTTATTCGTCGCATGGAGTCGTTCGATCGCGCCTTGCCAGTCGTGGCGGTAGACGAGGTCGTTCCACTCCGGGATCAGGTTGCCAAGTGGGCACCCGTTGTGGCAGAACGGGATACCGCAGTCCATGCAGCGTCCCGCCTGCTTCTCGACCCGGGTCTCACCGAACTCCTGGTACACCTCGCGCCAGTCCTGCAGCCGGATATCGACCGGCCTGCGGGTTGGCAGTTCACGCTCTGTCGTCAAGAAGCCCTTCGGATCAGCCACGGCCGCCTCCCATTACGTAGACCAGCGGATCGAGCCCTTGCTCGATCGCCTCTGCTGTCAACTTCATCACGCGCTTGTAGTCCTTCGGCATGATCTTGGTGAACCTCACGACGGCTGCGGGCCAATCTGCCACGAGCGACGCAGCCGACACCGAGTCGGTTTCCTCGGCATGCCGGCGCACGATTGCCAGGAGTTCCGCGCTATCGGCCTCATCCAGCGCATCGAGGTCGACCATCTCAGGATTCACCCGACCCGGATCAAGATCGAGGACGTAGGCGACGCCCCCCGACATCCCCGCGCCGAGGTTGCGGCCGGTCGCCCCCAGGATCACGACGCGGCCCCCGGTCATGTACTCGCACGCGTGATCGCCAACGCCCTCGACCACCGCCGTGGCACCGGAGTTGCGGACGCAGAAGCGCTCTCCCGCCCGTCCTCGAAGGAAGATCTCACCACCTGTCGCGCCATAGCCGATGACGTTGCCCGCAATGATGTTCTCGTGCGCGTCGAAGGGCGCATGCCTCGATGGCCTGACGATGATGCGGCCCCCGGACAGCCCCTTGCCAACGTAGTCATTGGCGTCGCCCTCAAGCCGCAGCGTGATTCCGCTCGGCAGGAAGGCACCGAATGACTGTCCGGCTGAACCAGTGAAGAGCAGGTCGATCGTCCCATCGGGGAGTCCGGAGCCACCGTGCCTGCTGGTGACCGCGGATCCCAGCATCGTGCCCACGGTGCGATTGACGTTTCGGATCGCCAGCTGGGCGCGCACCGGCTCGCCGCGCTCGATGGCGGGTTCGCACAGCGCGATCAACTCCATGTCCAGGGCGCTGGCGAGCCCGTGATCCTGCTCGACCATCTGTCG